>DRQF01000061.1 GCA_011369445.1 Planctomycetota bacterium
ACCGAAGGTTACAAGCACCAGGCGCGCTTTTGGTACCCCATGGAGGGGGGATTCGAGTCGGTCGTGCGGGCGGTGGCGAAGCCCCTGCCCCAGGAGCGCATCCGCCTGAACGCGCCGGTGAAAACGGTGAGGAAGGCGGGGACCGGGTTTCTCGTGAACGGCGAGGAGTTCGAACGGGTCGTCAGCACGGTGCCGCTGAAGGAGCTGGCAAAGGCGCTCGACGACGTGCCGGAAGAGATCGTCCGGGCCTTCGACGGTCTCGACTCCACGAGCGTGGCGTCCATCCTCGTCGCCATCGACGAGCCTCCTCGCGACGACCGCTCATGGATCTATTTTCCCCACGCGAGTGCTGGGCCTTTCAATCGCATCACCCATCTTTCCAACTACAGTCCCGCCAATGCCCCTGAAGGTAAGCGATCCATTCTCGCGGAAGTGACCTATCGGGGTGCGCCACCCGACCTCGATGCCCTGCAAGAGCAGGTTGTGGACTGCCTTCACGCCGACCAGTTGTTGGAGAAGGACCGAGTGCTCTTCACGCGCGCCTTCACGAACAAGTACGCCTATATCCTCTACACACACCGGCTGGAGGAAAGCCTCGGCGTCGTGCGGCGGTTTCTGGAGGATCGGGGAATCGACATCCTGGGACGCTTCGGTAACTACCAGTACTTCAATTCCGACCAGTGCATCCGATCGGCCCTGGATTTCGCGTAACGCTCCTCAACCCGTGTTCTTCACCCGGCCGGGGTCGAGGCCCTTTTTGATCATGGCCATGCGTTCCTGATGCCTGTGATGGGATTTGATGATGGTGGTCATGGCGCTCGAGAGAATCGCGACCACGACCACCCAGCCGTACCAGGGCATCCGAGCGAGAGCATCTGCAAGCCATTCCATGGGGGCACTCCGATCTGATTGAACACCGCGGATTCGAGAGCCAACGTCGAGTATTCTCGACCGGGGTCCCCTGTCGCGCAAGGGCCGGGTCAGCGCCCCCGGGGTTTCCGGACCGTGAAGACGACGATGCGCCGGGGCGACGTGACTCCGATGGGACGATCGTGAGCATCACGGCTCTCGACGCGCCAGAGGAGGGGAATCCTGTGGGGTTGGGGTTGCTTGATGACGCTTTCCCAGAGATTCGGGAGCGTCGGGTCCACGGCGTCGCCCTGGGCGGGGGTCCACTGGAGCCGCCCGAGCTCGTCCCGTCGAAGGTTCTTGCCTTCCTCCAGGTGGACGAGGAGGGGGCCTGGCAAGTCGGGGGCATCGAAGCGAAGAACGAATCGTCTGGCCGGCCCCTTGGGCACGAAGACGAAGTCGGGCTCCGGAAGGGTGGGATCATTCGACGTGAAGAACCCGTCCGGTGGAAGAACCGCTTCCGCCGGGTAGGCGCCCGCCGAGGGGGGAATCGGGCCGAAGAGCGGACGCACTCCGGGGGGCTCCCGCACGGCCTCGAGATAGGTCACCTGGGACGGTGCGGCGTTGCGCCGGTCGAGTTCCCGCAGGAGTCTCTTCGGCCAATCGTCCGTGCCGTCCAGGATGTCCAGAAGCGGGATGCAATCCACTCCCGGAGGTGGCGCCAGGGGTGGCTTGAGAGCCAACGCGAGAGAGTATTCCAGGGTGGGAACTCCCTTCACCTGAGACGGCGTGTCGAGCACGACCATGAGCGGTTCGACCCCGGACTCCCGTTCGGCGTCCGCCACGACCAGGACGGCCTTCTGGATGCCTCGGACCTGGTCCGCCCCTTCCTCGAACGCGAGGAGGCCTCCGTCGAGACTCACGCCCAAGGCGAGCAAGAAGACCGTGGCCGCGAGTTTGCCGGCCATGTTTCGGGCCGGGACCGCGTCCTGGTCGTCCTCGTCCTTGGGCAGCCAGAGGGCTGCGCCGACGAGGAGAGCCAGGGCGATCGACGGCTCGTAGAAGAACCTGGCGTTGAAAAGCCGATCGTCCACCCAGAAGATCGGGAGGGTGGGAAGGAAGGTAAGCGGGAAGAGGACGCCCGCGATCGCGGCGATTCTTCGGAACCCGCGGCTCTTCCGCCAGAGGAAGATGCCTCGGAGGACGGCGACGGCAAAACCCGTCAACATCGCTCCCCGCAGGATCAGTCTCAGCGGGTCATCGAACACGCCCGCGTTCACGGGCAACACACAGTTGAGAAGAGAGCGAGGAAGAAGTTCGAAGACCCGGTTGTGGCGGGCGTACTCCATGGGTTCGAGGCCCGCGTATCGCAGGTCGAAGCGCCCCCACATGGCATACCGGCACCCGAGGTAGACGGCGAGGAGGATCGCCGCCGGAATCGCCTGCTTGACGGCGCGTCGAAAGCGTTCGCCGCGGGAAAGCCGGGGCGGGGCGTAGAGCCAATCGATGAGGAAGAACACGCCCGGGAGCGTTGCCGCCACTTCCTTGGAAAGCAGGGCGAACGCGAGAAGAACGAGACTCCAGACTCGCCAGACGCTTCGACCGCTTTCCGCGCCCTTCAGTCGGCAGAGCAGCGCTGCCAGGCTGAACGCGGCACACATGAGCACCATTCTTTGGAGAACCCAGATCACGGCCTCGCCCTCGATGGGGTTCAGCATGACGAGAAGGGCCGCCAGGAATCCCACGGAAGGCCGCCTGAAGTTGGTGAGCCGGTTGGCCAAGAAGTAGACCAGAATGCCGACCAAGGCATGCAGGAGCATGTTGGTGATGTGGTAGCCCGCGGGGTTCGGGCCCCAGGCCTTCCATTCGAAGTAGCCCGGGATGAGGGGGATCGGCCGCCAGAACTGCTCGCTCTCCATGTAGCTCGGCCAGAAGAAAGGACGTAGGCGCTCCCAGGTGATCTGCGTCCCGTCCGTGAAGATCCCGAGGCCGAGATCGTCTTTGATCCAGTAATTGTCCACGGTGCGGGCGTAGAACACCACGGTGACGAGGACGATGAATACGAGGTGCAGAGGCCGAGGTGAAAACCGTCGAGAATTCATGGCCCGATCAGCACTGGTGCCAGCTCTCGGGGGAGATGATGCACCGCGAGATCTCCCTCGGGCTGTCGATGACGCTGCCGGGCAGGATCACCGAATCTCGAAGGACCACCGGCGCCGTGATGCGGACGTCGTCGCCGACGACGCAGCGCTCGAGAACCGCGTCCTCATGGATCTGCGCGGAATCGGAAATCACCGACTCCAGCCCCATGGCCTTCAGGTACTTGAGATTCCCGTCCAAGAGGTCCTTCGCGAAGGTGATGTTGTAGTCCCATTCCACCACCTCGGCGACGCTGACGGGAAAACCGTCGTCGATGAGGATTTGGAGACTGGTGGTGATCTCGTACTCATCGCGAAGGGCCGTGCGGGGCGTCTTGCGGACGGCGTCGAAGATCTCCGGGCCGAAGAGGTAGATCCCGCAACCCTTGAGGTCGTTGGGTGGATTGCGAGGCTTCTCGATGACCTTGGCCACGAAGCCCTCGGAGTTCAACTCCACGGAGAAGTTCTTCTTCAAAGCCTCTCGATCGGGTTCGCGCATGACCGCGAGGCAGGCTCCGCCGCCCTGGGCGTGAAAACGGTCGACCATGCTCGGAAGGTTCCGCGGGACGTAGAAGATGTCGCCCAGGACCAGGAGGAGATCGCCTTCGACGCGGTCCGCCAACTGCCCCACGGCGTGGGCGATGCCCAGCGTGGAGCGCTGCTCGACGTATTCGATGTTGACGCCTTGGTCGCCGCCCCGGCCGAAGTGGTTGATGATCCGGTCCATGAGATGCCCGACCACGATCTTCACCTCGGTGATGCCCAAGGTGCGGAAGATCTCGATGTGGTGTCCCATGATGGGACGGTTGGCGATGGGCAGAAGCGGTTTCGGGTAGTGCGTGTTGAAGGGGTCGATGCGACTGCCTTTTCCGGCAGAGAGGATCACCCCGGTCAATTGGTTTTCGCTCACGTCGACAAGCCTACGGAGCGGGCCGAACCGCGCAAGTTCAGGGCGCCAGAATCTTGAAGGGCACCGACTCGCTCACCGACCCCACGTTGAGGGCGGCATCGTAGGAAACGAACGCCATCCAGACCTCGAATCCCTCGATGGGGCCGAAATTGGGGATGAAGACCCACCCGTGTTCCTGCCCCGCGCTGTCCAGAGTGCCGGGCAAGGGGAAGATGTTCATGATGTTGCCGGGCGTCACCGAGTAGTTGAAAAGCGGGCTCGTCGTGTCCAGCCAGAGGATCTCTCCGTTGGGGAGAGGGTATCCCGGCGTCTGGGCATTGGCGAGCATGAACCAGAAGTACTGTCCGGGCCAGTCCGGCGCCTCGATGTCCACGTCGAGGAGTTTTCCCAGGCGCGGTTGTCCCGTCACGCGGATGCGGGCCGTGTCCTCCGGGAGAATGCGTTGAATCGTCTTCGTTCCGAAGTCGGCGACGAAGAGGTCGCCCGAAGGCGAGAAGGCGGCCGCGATGGCGTTCTGGAAGCCCCCCGCGATGCCGTGGAACCATCCCTCCACCTCCCCTGTCGTGGGGTGTTTGAAGAGGGTCACGCGGATCACGCTGCCGGCGCCCGCCGCGACCAAGGGGACATAGAGCTCGTGTTCGAAACCGTTCCAGGCGTGGTTCTTGTCGAAGGCGGGAGCGCAGGGGGCCGAGTGGGCTGGTAGAAGCACGGCAGGCGCCTCGCTGGGATCGCCCGCCGGGGGCGTCCCGAACACGTTGGGGTAGCCGTAGTCCAGGCCCTGTTGGATGTAGTTGATCTCGTCCGCGGGATTCAGATTCGGGATATAGGTGTTTGGGCCGTTGTCGGGGGCGACCAGTCCGAATCCCGGCATGTAGTCCATCCCGTAGACGTTGCGTAGACCCGTAGCCCAGACTTGCAGATTCGACCCGTCGTCATTCGCTTGCAGGATCGTGGCCGCGAACGGGTCGGACTCGGGGCCATGATCGGTCGTCGAGCCCTGGCCGATGTACATCTTGTCGTTCTCGTCGAAGACGATGCCGTTGGCTTGGTGATCGAGGCCGAACGGCAGGCCTGTGATGATGTTCACCACCGTATCGCCGATCATGTCGCCGTCGGTGTCCTCGACGGTCGAGACGCTTCCTCGATGGGAGATGTAAACCTTCCCCGCGTGGAGAGCGAGTCCCGTCACTGGGAGGTTGAAGACGCTGGAGCCGTCGAAGAACGGCGTGACGGTCTCGGCGACCCCGTCCTGGTCGACATCCTCGATGACGAGGACCTGTCCGCCGTAGGTGGCGAGGTAGACCTTGCCGTTCGCGTCGACGGCGAGGGCCGTCGGGTTGTCGGCCAGGCCGGAGAACCAGGTCGAGACTGTGTATCCGGGTGCTCCGAAGGGCGTGGTCTGCGCCACGGCCGGGACGGACGAAACGACCAGGCCGGCGCAGACGGCGAGGCTAAGGATGAAGCGTGTGGGTGTCATGACGGCTCGTTTCCATCGCAGGGGTACGAAGACGCATTATAGGTGAAGTCGTGGGGTTCCCCCCGAACTTCATGGATGCGTATTGTCGCTCCCGCGCAACTCGTTGTCAGCAAAGATCTTGTCGTGCCCCTCGGGGAGCCCCCGAGGTCCGATCTTCCGCGGTGATCTGCTCAGTCGCTTTCGAAAGATGCAACGGAACATCTTGAGGGCGGTTCTGACGACGCTCCAAGCGGAGCCGCTGTGGGCGGATTCCCCGGCGCAGCGGGCGTGGTAGCTCACGGGAACCTCGATCACCCGGATCCCATGGCGAAGACACTCGCAGATCATCTCGGGAGAGAATCCGGGCCCCTTCTCGGTAAGCCCCTCCTTGATCGCCTCGAAGGTCGTTTTCCAAAGTGCGCGATAGGTGCAGCCCACATCCGTGAGTCGCGGCTCGTGGGGCACGTACCACAGGAGCTCCAGAATCTTGGCGGCGGCCACGTTGCCCCATCGAAGGATGAAGCCCATGTTCGCTCCCTGCTCGACCATCTGCCGCGTCGTCCGCGTGCCGAGGATCATTCCGGCGTCGGGACTGTACGCGAGAAGCTTGGCCAAGTCCCTGGCCTTGAAGCTCCCGTCCGCTTCCGTGAGGACGAGGATGTCGCCCCGTGCCGCGTTCATTCCGGCGCGGAGAGCGCACCCGTACCCGGCTTCCGTCTCCACGACGACGCGCGCTCCCGCTTCAGCGGCCAAGCGGGCCGTGTCGTCCCTGCAATTGTTGTCGACGACGATCACCTCGGTGACCTCCGGGAGCGCCTTGAAGTCCTCCACGACCTGCGCGATCGTGCCCTCCTCGTTGTAGGCGGGAATGATGACGCTCACTGCGATGCCGTCGCTCATGCGCCTTGGCTCCGTTCTCGGCGCGGCGTTGCGAATCTCGGGATCAGCGGGACCAGCAGAAGAAAGCAGAGCGAGATCCCGGAGATCAATCCTCCCCACTGGAAGCTTGTGGGCTCATAGACCAACTCGACCTGCGATGTGCCCGCAGGGACGGGGACGGCGATCAGACAGTGGTCGGCCTTCAGAACCGGCAGTTTCCGTTTGCGCTTCCCCTGCCGACTCGCAAACGCCTTCCAACCCGGATCGAATTGGCAGCTCACCACCATGAGCGCGTCCACGGTGGACGCCACATCGAAGACCGTCCTGGTGGGATGGTCGATGGGCGATCCCGACTCGTCCTCCGCGATCGCCAAAGTCTGGGGGATCTCCGGACGGGGGTATCGGCTGCGCATCCCCAGACGGAGTTCCTCCAGCCACACCTGGTCCGCGAAAGGGCGTGACGACGCTTCGGATCTCGCCAAAGCGGCAAACTCCTCCAAGGTGGCCTCGGGCGGGAGGACGTGGACGTCGTGCACGAACCAAGCACGTGGGAGGATGTCTTCGTTCTCGTAGATGTACATCTCCGGCGGCCCATCCAGGTCGGGCGTGGGGTAGACCTGTTTCAGCGGTGAGTTCGGGATGGGGGAGGGGGAGATGACGTGTTTGATGCGGAGGACGTCGAGCTGGGGACTCGTCAAGGACGCGATGTCCTTCAGGTTCGGCAACCCGATCTCGGCCGGATTGGGTTCCAAGGTGCGAAGGAACTCGAGATAGCTGAGAGGAGTCAGCGAGCGGAAGCCTTGAGCGTCGTTCAATCCCACGGCGAGCGGGCTGTTGGGGAGGAAGAAACCTGCCGGCGATGCCGGGTCCCAGCGGATGAAACGGGTGTCCTTCTGGTGGTTCCGCAGATAATCGATGCCCGGCGCGGAGGTGGCGAAGAGTCCCTCTCGCTTGACGGGTCGGTTGTACTTCCAGTCGAAGGCTCCGAGATCGCCCACGAGGAGTGCGAAAAGACCCGCCACGACCGCCGGCCTAGCACCGCGGCGCTCCGCGAGGAGGATGAGTAAAACCCAGCCCGCGACACCGAGGCCAAGAAGGAGAGTGAGTTTTCTCCTGAGGCTCCGATCGGGTTGTCCTTCCTCGTCCGGGCCGATGAACTGGCTCCTAAAGATCTTTCTGCGCAGCTCCACGGGCGTGTCGGTGACTCCCAATTTCTCGCTGACCCCCCACCGATCCAGCCGGTCCTGGACCTTGGATGTCGTCCAGTCCGGCGCCACCCAAAGGGCGAACACGATGACGACGAGTAAGAGAAGGGGGATGAGAAGTCCCCGGAGCGCCCACTTGGCCACCGTCAATCGCTTGGAGCTCGTCGTATGAAGCAGGACGTCCAAACCCGCAGCCGCCATCACGGGAAAACCGAGGGCGGCGATTTGGGTGAACCGCATCAGACTTCCGAAATTCCAGCCCGGAACATGGATAACGAGCGCGGTCAGGGGCCCGCCCAGCGCGATGGCGATGCCGAGAACCGTCGCCCCCGCGAAGAAAAGCACGACACGCGTTCGCGCGATGAGCAAGGAGAGTAGCGCCAGGGCGAGGACGATGATCCCAGGGTAGAACGTCCGCTCCGAGTAGTTGTTGCTGATGCGCCCGGCCGCCTGACCATCGGCGAGGAGCCACCACGCGAAGAAGTTCTCCTGCTCGAGGGGACCCTCCTGCTCGGCGGGATTCCCGAAGAAATCGGGAATCAGCAGGTGGATCAAGGTCACGGGACGTAGCGCGTCGGCGCGCAGGTGTTCCGCGGAAAGATCCTGGTGGCCGGTCGCTGTCGTAAACTCCAGAGTCGGTGCGAGCTGGATCATCGCGATGAGAAGCCCCAGGGCCGCGAACCCCATCATCGAGCCCGCGAGCCGGGCCGCGGGTTTCCAGCCCCGCTTTCGTCCCGCCCGGACGAGCCCCGTGAGGGCGTAGGCGGCGGCGACATAGGTGTTGATGACGGCCGTCTGCGGGAACGCCCCCAACCACATGCATGCGATGGCTACGGAAAGGAGCATCAGCGCCCAGCGGTGACGACGTCTGAGGAGGGTTTCGATGCAGAAGAGGATCAAGGGCAGCCACACCATGGCCTGGACGAAGTAGGCGTGGTGGAGATGCACCCCGATCCAGCCGCAGAACGCGAAGGCCAGGCCCCCGAACAGCGAGGCCACGGGGCGGAGCTCCAGGCTTCGCAGGAACATGTAGGCGAAGAGTGCAGCGAGCACGAGATGCACCGCCATGGACCACGCGAATCGGTTGAGGACGTCGCCGAAAGCGAAGAGTCCGGTGAGGGGGTAGAACACTCCCGTCAAGGGATTGGCTTCGTGGGGGAGCCCCGCGAAATTGCGGGGGTTCCAAAGGGGGATGTGGCCTTCGTCGAATTCTTGACGCGTGAAGGCCAAGTCCGGGTAGATGATGGTGTGCTTGTCGCCTGCGTTGAAATTGTGGGGCTCGTCGTGTGTCCAGGCGGGAGACCGCGTGTCCCAGGGCGATACGACACCCGTGTGGAAGGGGTAGAACGCCTTCTCGCCCCTGAAGAACGGCAGCATGAGCAGCGCGCCCAGTCCCAGGATGACCAGGACCGCCAGCGTGTCCCAGCGCTTCACGTCGTGCCTCCCGTTTTCTTGGCGAGGACGATGAGGGAATGGCCGGCAGGCACGCTGACGTGACGCACGACGTGGCGCTCGGAGGAGAAGATCCAGGCAAAAAACTTGTTCAGGGCGCCGGGCATGGCCACGTCCGTGTTGAACCTCGTTTCGGAGTCGGAGGGAGGTGACACCGCTTCCCTCAGCTTTTTGATCATGAGCGCAGCGAGGATCAAAGGGAAGAGGAAGAAGTTCACGTAGCTCGATTTCACGATTTCGAAGCCAGACGCCCTCACCTTGCGTTTCAGGGCTCCCAGAGTGTACCGCCGCTGATGGTGCACCATCTTGTCCTGGTGGGTGTAGAGAAACTGATAGGCCGGGCCCGAGATGAAAAGGTGCCCACCCGGTTTCAGGATTCGGCGACATTCCGCGAGGGTTTCCATCTCCTCGGGAATGTGCTCCAGGACGTCGAAGGCGCAGACGAGGTCGAAGGACGCGTCCGGGAACGGCAAGTGGTCGCCCAGGGCCGTGAGCACCTCGTCGAAGCCACGTTCCCGGCAGTATCGCAGAGAATCCCGATCGAGATCCATGCCCACGACGGACCCGAAGGACCTGAGAGGCTCCATCATCCCGCCGACTCCGCACCCCATGTCGAGGATGCGGGCGTCTTGGGGAAGGCGGGTGTCGAGGTGGCGGTGGAGGACATCGAAGAAGATGGCCCGTCGCCCCACGAACCAGAAATGGTCGGCTTCGTTCCGGGCGAACGTTTCGTAGGCGGCCCGGTCCACGTCAACCCTCTCGAGGGCGAGCCAACACGATGATCTCATCGCCCGGGTTGATGTAGAAGAACAGGCGGCCCGCGATGCGGAATGGCTGAAGCAGATAGTGCATGACGCGGCTGTAGCGGCGCATGCGATCCACGAAGAAGTCGACGGAGATGTACTTGCCGGCCCCTTCGGTCGTCGTTTCCATGAGTTCGAATCCCGAACGATCCAGCGCGGTCTTCATCGTCGTGGGCGAGAAGTGGTGGATGTGCTCGAGTTGCTTGTAGTGCTGCCACTTGCGGCCAAGGATTTTCGCGAGCGAGGCATCGACGTTTTGGGTCTGCATCACGAGCAGACCGTCGGGGCGCAGGTATTCTCGGATGCGCTTCAGCTCCTCGATCGGATCCGGAACATGTTCGATGACGTCCCAAAGGGCCACGATGTCATAGGAGCCCTTGGGGAACGGGCAGGTCTCGAGTGGGCCGTGATGGATGCCGTCGAGGTTCAGCTCGTCGCGTGCGTAGTCCACGACGTATTGGGAAATCTCGACACCGTTGGCTTCGTACCCCAATTCCCTCATGGCGAAGAGGAAAAAGCCGGCCGCGGACCCGATCTCGAGCACGCGCCCGGAGGGACGATGGGCGTGGACGAATTCGGCTTTTCGGCGAAACGTCTTGAGGTAGCCCTTCTTGTCCCGCGTGTAGTCGCTATAGCCGAATTCGCCGGCATTGTGGCTCGTGAAGTAGTCGGTCTGGTAGATGAGATGGAGATGGGAATCCGGAACACGGGGGGTCACGTAGACGAAGCTGCAGGAGGCGCAGCGAACGACCTTGAAGGGCGGGTCATCCACCTGCACTTCTCCCTCGGTCGCCCCGCACATGTAGCACGGAACGTCGATCAGTGGGAGTTCGGCGTCACCGCAACGGATGGTGGGGCCGCCGTTCGTCCGGGACGACAGGTCAGCCGAAGTATTCGTCACCCGTAGCCACCTTTCGGTGATCCGCGGTGCGGCCGAGGATGGTGTCCGCGGCGCCCAGCCCCATCGCGATGGAATGGTCCATGTTGTTGTACTTGAAGAGCCCCTGGCGCCCGGTGGTATCCAAGCGGGCGATCCCGTCGATGTGGCCGAGGACGGAATCCAGGTGCTCGCGATACCCCAGCGTGTAGAGCGGGTAGGCGAAGATCTCCCGATGGGTGAACGTCTCGAGGACTTCCTCGGGGCGAATGAGTCCCATGGCTTGGACATCGTGCACCGCGATCTCGCGGAGCTCTTCATCCGACTTGTTCCAGATCTCGTCTCCCTTGTCGCAGGTGATCTCGGCGCAGATGAGGGTCTTCGAGGGGGGAGCACATTCCTCGCTGAAATTCTTGAACTCGCTCAACCGGTGCACCGTCAACGTCTTTTCCGGGACGTAGATCCAGTGGTCGTGAGTGAGCTGCGGGCGATCGAGGATGAGGTAGACGAAGACCATGCTGCGGTGTCGCATGGCCCGGACGTGTTCCATCACCTCGGCCGGAGGGGCCGGGTCCAGGAGTCGGACGAGCGTCGTGACCGGGATCGTGCTCAAAACGTCGTGGGTGGCGATCTCCTCTTCGCGTCCGTCCGCGTGAACCACGCGCACCGTGTTCACGCCGTCATCTCCATGAACGACGGCCTTCACGGTGCATCCGCGGTGGATGACGGCGCCGAGTTTCTCCGCTTCGCGCGCGAAGCTGCGCGAGATTTCGCCGATGCCTCCGGTGCGGGGGTAGTGGAATTCGGAAACCAGGCTTCGCACCGTGTTCTTGGGCTTGAAAAGGGACTTCTTCACCGTGTCCCACAGGGAGCTTTGGCTGATGCGCTGCGACGCCCAGTCCGAGGAGATCTGGTCGCAGGGGACGCCCCATGTCTTCTCCGTGTAGACGCCGAAAAAGATCTCGAACAGCTTGCGGCCAAATCGTCGGACGACCCAGGACTCGAAGTTGTCGTCTGAACCCTTGACGAAAAGATTCTTCACGCTCTGGATGCCGTAATCCATAAGCGCCCGAGCCATGACCGGCTTCGGAAGTTGCCGAAGGGCCTTGCCAAGCTTGAGCGGGTAATCGAAGAACTTGTCGTAGAGCAGAATCCGGGAGCAGCGCTCGCGGCGAACTTTGTTCTCGCCGAGGACCTCCATCGTGACCTCATGCACCCGGCGATCGGAGGAGTGGAACCTGTGAGGGCCGATGTCGTAGGTGAATTCCCCGTGCTGGGAGTGATAGGGCCGACTCTTGGCCAGGCCTCCCACTTCGTCCTCCTGGTCGACGAGGAGGACCTGGCGCCCGCCGCGGCTCAACCAGTAGGCGGCTGCAACCCCGGACAGGCCGCCGCCGAGGATCAAGGTTCGTTCGGTCGCGTCATCAGTCATCTGGATTCTTCGAGCTCCTCGGAGCCATGATCGACCAGGATGTGGTCCTGCGTTGAGAACTTAGCGCCATGCCTCGAATCCTCGGTCCTTGCGTCCGAAACCTCGGCCGCGACGGAAAACGGTCAACATGTTCTCAGGACTGACGGCTCGCAATCTCGATAAACTCGAGGTACGCACCATCCGTGGATTCTCTCGGGCGGCGCGCGGAGGGACGCTAACACGTCGTAGGAAGAGTCCCCAATACCCGGAGACCCAGGGCGAGTGCGCGTAACCTTCGGTTCGATTGAGGTTTGCATGGTTTGGAACGGAGGCGGCGTCGCTGCTAAGCTGCGGGGCAAGTCCCGGCCGGCGGCGCCATCCAGCAGGGCCTGCAGTCTCGGTTCGAACCGGTTTCCAGGACGTCGAGGTCCGAAAGGCCCACATCAACGATGCATCTGATCGTCCAGTGCGTTCGGTTTCGCGAAATGCTCATGGCATTCACCCGCCGAGAGCTGAGGCAGCGCTACGTGGGGTCTGTCCTGGGGCGCGCTTGGCCGCTTCTTCAACCCCTGCTGATGCTGGCCGTCTACTACGTCGTTTTCATCAATCTTTTCGACCTCAAGCTGCCTTCCGAGTTCGCCCAGCGCATCGCTCAGGCCCTCGGCCAAGAAGGCGTGGGGCAGCTTTGGAACGTGCTGTTGCTCTGTGCGGGCCTTTTGCCCTGGCTCATGACGGCCGAATTCGTGGTGCGGGCCACGGGCGTGGTCGTGGACAACGGGGGGTTGGTGAAGAAGGTGCGGTTCCCATCGGAGTTGCTGCCCATCTCCCTCCTCGCGTCCTACCTGTTCAACCTGTTGCTTCTCAGCGCCATTTTCGCCGGGGTGATTTGGGCCTTCACACCGTTTCGGACCGAGATCTGGTGGATGTTCTTCCCGACCCTGATCCTTCAGGGCGTGTTCCTGCTTGGTCTCGCCTATATGCTTGCGACCGTGAACGTCTTCATCCGCGACACGGCGCAGCTCGTGCCCCTCGTGGTCAATGTCTGGTTCTTTCTGACGCCGATTGTCTACCTGCGCGAGCAGCTGGTGGGGCCGGATCACAAGCCGAAACCCCTGGCGATGATGTTCGATTGGAATCCCATGGCGTACTTCGTCGATCTGTACCGCTGGGCGTTGGTCGTGCCCGAGTCGATTCGGCTCACCTACGGCCCCGACGGCAAGGAGCACTTCATCACGATGGGCGAGATCTGGAGACACTTGGGCATCGTTGCCGTCGTCTCGTTCGCCTTCCTCTTGGTCGGTTACAAGATATTCATGGCGAACAAGTACAAGTTCGCCGACGAAATCTGATTCCAGCGCCCGCGCAGCGGGCGTGCGTTCGTAAGGAGTGAGCGTCATCTCGGAACCGAGCGTCACAGTCGAAGATCTCGGCAAGTGCTACCGCATCTATCCGGAGCCTCAGGCCCGGGTGAAGGAGCTCTTTTGTTTCGGGAAGAAGAAGTTCCATCAGGAGAAATGGGCACTTCGCCACGTCGGCTTCGAGCTCTGGCCGGGCCAGGCGTTGGGCGTCATCGGCATCAACGGGGCAGGCAAGTCGACTCTGCTGAAGATCCTCACCGGCACCTCGCGGCAGACGGAGGGGCGGTATGCCATTTCCGGCTCGGTGTCTTCTCTTCTCGAGTTGGGAGCCGGTTTCCACCCGGACTTCAGCGGTCGCGACAACATCTACATGAACGCCCTCATCCAGGGCGTCTCGCGGAAGCAGGTGGACAAACAATACGAGGCCATCGCCGCCTTTTCGGAACTGGGGGAGTATCTCGACCGCCCCGTTCGGACGTATTCGTCCGGCATGGCGATGCGGCTCGGGTTCTCTGCATCCATGCTTGTGGACCCAGACGTCCTGATTCTCGACGAGGTCCTCGCTGTCGGGGATGCTCGCTTCCAGAAGAAGTGCATGGACAAGTTCATCGAGTTCCGCACGGCCGAGAAGACGATCCTCTTCGTATCGCACAGTGTCTACCACGTGCGTGAGATCTGTGACCGGGCCATCTGGATCCATGACGGCGAAATGGTCATGGATGGAGATCCGGTATCCGTGACCGATGAGTATGAGAACAAGATCCTCGAGCACATCGGGAGCATCTCGGCGCACGAGGGTATTGAAGGTGTTCTCGAGGCGGGCTTGGCCGCCATCCGCGACGTCGAGATCCGCCGTCCGGACGAGAAGGGTCAGCGACTCGAGTTCGAGACCGGAGACGAGGTCGAGGTTCGAATCCGGTGGACGAATCCTGAGGTCGACCGTCCCGTGTATCCGATCCTCGCCGTGCTGCGCAATGACGGACTGCTCGTTTTCTCCGCGCGCCCGGACCATCCCGTGCGGCAGAATGGGGAAGAGGGCGAGGCCGTCTTCCGGATTCCTCGTCTCCAGCTTCTCTCCGGGGAGTACGCGATCAGCGCCTACCTCAGCGATCGCACCGGCGTGCACCTGATGGACCAACGCTTGAATGCTCTCCGATTCAAGGTTGTTCACCGGGGACCGGCCAAGGGGATCTTCCTGACCGATGGGACATGGGAATCTCGCGAAGGTGCCGCCACTGGACAGAGTCCCGCGGGGAAGAAGAAATGAGCGTGGACCTTTCGATCGTCATCGTGAATTTCAATTCCGCCCACTTCTTGCCGAGACTTCTGGAGAGCATTGCCGCGCAGGAGTGGGGCGTGGAAGGTCGTCCAGGCTCCTACGAGATCATCTTGATCGACAACGCTTCCAAAGGGGAAGACACGGCCGAGATCGAAGCTCTGTTGGGCGATCCTCGCGTGCGCTACGTGCAGAACACACTCAATCTCGGCTACGGTCAGGCCAACAACCAGGGCTTCGCCGTGTCCACGGGCCGGTATCACATGATCCTGAATCCGGACACCATGTTCCTGCCCGGGTGCTTCCAGGAGATGGTCGGTTTCCTCGAGAATCATCCCGAGGCGGATGTCGTGGGACCCTTGGCCTACATGGATCCTCTTGGTCGCGTCATGATGCCGCCCAATGAGCTGCCCACTCCCGAACTCGTGGCGCTCCAGACGAAAGCGCAGACCTGCGCCGATGCTGCGGAAAGGCTTCTGGCCCAGAGGACCCGCTTCGCTTTCGACTACTGGTCGGCCACGGAGCCGATCGAGCTCGAGATGCTCTCGGGGAGTTGCGTACTCTTCCGCCGCGAACTCTTCGCGGATGAAGCCCCCTTCGATCCTGGGTTTCCCCTGTACTACGAAGACACGGACATGTTCGTTCGCCTGCGCAAGGCCGGAAAGCGCCTCTTCCACCTTCCGGCGGCCAAGATGCTCCATTACTGGTCGCAGTCGGCCGGGACTCACGCCCGTGGGGCCCAGTACAGGGAGCGAATCAGCGCCAGACGCTACTACGAGAAGCACTTCGGGATTGATGCGGTGGGCGTCTACGAAGAGAGCGTGAGGCAGTCCATGGCGACGAAGAACTCCGGGACTCACGTCATACCCCTCGAGTATGAACACGTCGAGGCCGGCCAAGCGAGCCCCATCTTTCCCGTGGACCCCCACCACGACGACTACTACATCGAGTTTGCGGGCAATCCCATTTTCACGCTGGCTGTCGGAATGTTCCCCGAGGAAAAGGGGGACTTTTCGGTCAGTCAGATCATGTGGGATCAACTCGGGCCCGGTGACTATTGGATCCGCATGATCGATCGGGAGACCTTGAAAACGATCCGGGGTTGGGTCGTTTCAAAAAGCCAGGTATGAGCGCCCCACGCGTGTATCAGTCCCCCAAAGGTCCCATTGAGATCGTTCCCTACGCACCGGGTGACGAGGTCGGTCTGCGCGAATTGTTTGCGGCTGTCTTCAAAAGAGAACGCTCTCCCGAGGAATGGAATTGGCTCTTTCGGGATTGCCCCGATGGGTTCCACTGTTTTCTCGGTCGCACGGAGGAGGGGCGAATCGTCAGTCAGTTCTGCGCCATTCCGGCGCGCCTGCGCATTCGCGGACGTATGTGGACCGTCGGTCAAATCGTCGATTCCATGGTTCATCCCGAGTATCGAGCTGGGCTCAAACGCAAGGGACTTTTCGCGTGCACCGTCGACGCCATGGTGGAGGAGTACGGTCGCCCAGATCGTGAACTTCTCATGCTGGGATTGCCGAACCGGCCCGCGTTCCGGATCGGTCGCAAACTTTGCGGATACGTGCCCATGCAGAAAGTGCACGTTCAGACGAAGACGATCCGTCCGGACCCGAAGGTGCCGTGCGTCCCCGAGGAGGCGTCCTGGAAGGGGGATCGATTCCGACTGCAAAAAGTGAATCGGTTCTCTCCGGATGTGGATCTGCTCTGGGACCGCATGGCGGGACGATTCGAGGCGATCGCGGCGAGGGATCGGTTGCGCTTGGACTGGCGGTATGGCGCCTGCCCCGACCCCGAGCGCTATCACATCCTCGAGATCCGGACGGGGGATGGGCTCTTGGCCGGCTATGCCGTCGGGGTCTTCGGCTACGAGGAGCGTCCGGTCGGGATCATCGCCGACTGGTTCGTGGACAGCGAAGTTCGGGGTGCCGCCCCTGCTCTCCTCCGCGTCGTCGAAGACCTCATGGCGCAGGTGAGCATGGAATGGGTGAAGGTTCTTCTCAACCCGATGAGCGACGAGGCGCGCTTCTTCGAGGACATGGGGTACGACTTGACGACGACCCATTACCATCTGGTCTCACGGACCTATGCCCCCGAAATCGTGACCCCCGGCTGGCTCAATCGTTCCTGGTATTACACCCTCGGCGATTTCGACGTGGTGTGATCCGGACGGCCCGCCCAGAGGCGGGCCGTCCGGTCCCGTGGGTTTCATGGGACGGTGTATTCGAAGGCGGCGGTGATGCCCACGACCGTCGGGGTCGAGTTGTAAACGATCGCCTGGAACGTCCCGATGACCCCCGGGGGCAGGGGTGAGAGACCCAGCGTGACCACCGATGAGCCGGTGGGGCCGGTGTTGGCGAATTGATCGAGGAGACTCGGTCCAAGCCCGTTCATCACGATGGCGACATCGCTGAGATCCGAGGGGCCAAGCAGCCCGATATCCAGGGAACCCACGTTCGGGAAGACGGCGTTGTTCCGGTTGAGGGGGCCGAGAAGCAGGAACC
>DRQF01000062.1 GCA_011369445.1 Planctomycetota bacterium
ACGACCTCATCCTGGGGTCGCGCTACTTCCCCTACTCCTCCGCCATTCAGTCTCCGACCGGCGGGCCCAACACCGGCGCCGTCGTCGTTCTCTCCAGCCTGGACGGGAGCCTCATTCACACCTTGCAGGGTCCCCCGCCCACCATGGGGTTCTTCGGAATCCTCGTCTTCAGTGAATTCGGATACACGGTGGACGGGCTGGGCGATCTCAACGGCGACGGCTTCGATGACTTCGCCATCGGTGCCCCGGGCGATGGTCTGGGCTCCATCCGGATTCACTCCGGCGCCGATGCGAGCCTCATGGCGACCTTGATCGGGTTCACGACATCGGATGCCTTTGGCATCTTTCTTTCTCGAGCAGGCGACGTGAATGGCGACGGCGTGCCCGACCTTGCCGTGGGCGCAGCCAGTTGGGATGCCCCGGGGGCGCCCGGAGTCGGCACCGCCAACAACGGCCTCATGCTGGTCTACTCAGGCGTCGACTTCAGCTTGCTTTTCTCCGAGCAGGGCGACTATCAAAGAGGTCTTGGCAGCAGCATCATGGGCCTCGGGGATTTGAACGGCGACGGCTTCCCAGAGATCGGCACGAGCATTGCGGACAACAGCATCGCCAACAACAACGGGGGTGTGCGGGTCTACTCCTTCGGAGGCACGCGAAGATACGGGGAGAATCTGGGCGGATTGCAGACCTTGAACCAGACCTGGTTCCCCGCGGTGGCGGGCGACCCGGCGCAAGGCGCCATCGTGTGTTCGGGCGGCGCGCCCGGAGGCTTGGGATTTTTCGGCCTCAGCCTCGAGACCGCCAACACCTCGGTGATGGGGGTGCCCGTCGTCATCGATGACGCGCCGGCAGAGCTGATCCTCACCCAGCCCTTCTACTTCGACGGTCAGGGCAAGTACGCAGCCCTCGCCCCCATCCGCTACCCCGGCCTGGGCGGCCTCCTCGTCCGCAGCCAGTTCTTCTCCCTTACGCCCCCCTTCGCCTCCTCCAACGGCCTGGAGTTCCTCCTTCTGCCATGACGCCTCCAACCCCATTCGTGTCGGCAGGGGACGACCACCAGATCACCGCCCCAGAAAAACATGGCGGCTGAAGCCGCCGCTCCGGACAACGGTGCCTTCGCCCTCGTCTTCGGGACCGGAGGCTTGAGCCTTCACCTGATGCCGCGCACTCCTCAATTCTCGTGGGGACGTTCCCGCTCGCTTTTTCCATCCGGCGCAAGGTCGGCGGCGGTGTGGGATTCGAGGTGTTCGATGAAGGACTGCCACGCCGTGTCGAGAAGAGGCGGCCCCGCGGAGGAACGGGCGTCCAGATCATGGAAGTCCTCGGCCAGCAACCGAGTGACGACGGGCAGAAGTTTGATGTCCTCCGGAGGACGCCCCGGCCACCACGCGGGTTCGTCCGCCTCCACCGTCACGAGGACGCCCATGTCGACGAGAATGTCCCCGCAGTCCTCCACTTCCTGACCGCTCACCTCGAGTACGGTCTGGATGTCCGAACGCCGCACGGGCGATCCCCCCTCGCGAAAAGCGAGAACGGCTTTCTCGAGAAGGACGAACCCTGTGCGCAGACGTGAGGTCTTCTTACGGCGCTTGGCTTCCTTCCGGCGCGCCTCCAAGTCGTCGAAATGTTGGTGGGTGTAGGCGAGGACGCAGCCCGCGAGGACGACGGCCCAACTGAGGTAGATCCAGACGAGGAGCAGGGGGATCGTTGCGAGCCCGCCGTAGAAACTCCCCACCGCGCTGCGGCTCGAAACGTAGAGGAAAAACCCCCGCTTCGACACCGTCCAGACGACGGCGGCGAACAGTCCACCGACAGCGGCCGAGCGCAACCGCACCTTCGTGTTCGGCAGGAACATGTACACCAGAACGAAGCCCACGAAGCTGACCACGATGGGGACGAGCAAGTCGTAGATGAACCGAAGGATCGCGGACTGTTCCAAGAGTTGGTCAAGCGTGCCACCTTGGGGGACCAGCCACTCCCCCATCGAGATGCTCAGGGCCACGAGAAAAGGGCTCGTCGTGAGGATGCACCAGAACGCGACGGCGCGCTGAAAGTACGACCGCCGCTTCTTGACCTCCCAGATGATGTTGGCATAGCGCTCGGAGGCCGTGAAGAGTCCCACGGACGCCATCAATAGGCCCACGATGGCCACGGTGTTGACGAGGCCGGCCTTTCCCTGCTTGAGAGCGTCCGTGGAGATGTTGGCGTCCAGCCAACCCTCGATCTGCCCATGGACTTCGGGGGCGACGAACGGGAGGAGGGTTTCCTTCACCCACTCGACGATGCGATCTCCGCCGGCCAGGACGGCCGCGAAACTGAAAAAGAGAACCGCCAGGGGAATCAGCGACAGGAGCGTCGTGAACGAGAGATTGGCGGCTCGCTCGAAGCAAAGCGCCCGTCGGAATTCAATCGCCGACAGGAAGAACATCCGCAGGATTCGCCAGAGGCGGCCGGGCAACTCCAAGATCTCGCCCAAGCCGTCCCTGCGGAGCTTCTGGAGGTCGTTCTTCAGCTGGCGGACCGGTCCCATGCCTTCACTCTACCCTCGGTCGCCCCCAAAGGGGAGGTGAAGGGCCGCGGGCGCGGAGCGAAACTCCGCGCCCGCGACGGGAGTCGAAACTCTCACGGCGCGCCGATGATCGTTCGGAAGTTGACGGCATTCGAGATGCCGAGACTGAAGGCGCCCGTCGGATCGACGACGAGAGCCTGCAGGGTGAATTCGACTTCGATAGGCAACCCGGGGGCGTAGGTGAGCGTCCAGGGTGCCGGGGAGGACCCCAAGACCGGCTGGCAGGGCGAGGCGCCGCCGAAGTTATCCGTCAGGATGAAGAGGCCTGGATTGAGAGCATCCGCCGGGCACGGGATGAGCACCATCGTGCCGATCCCGAAGCCGATGTCGAAGGCATCACCCGGACCTGGATGACCCGCCATGCCGAAAATGGCGAAGCTGGACGGGTTGGGATTCGTCGGCACCTGAGTGACCGAGAAACTCAGAGGTTGGTTCAGGTCGCTGATGACCCGGCGCAGGATGCCTCCCGTGGAACCATTGACCTGCAGAACGTCGAAGGGACCGCCGGCGCCGTTGACACCGATGTTCCCCGCCGCGAGAACGGGATCCATGATGGGACAGGTCTCGACGACGAAAGCGTCCAGACCCGCTTCGACGACGGACCCTCCCCCGAAGTCGGACGCCGTGAAGCGCATGCGGACATCCGCGCTGGGGGTCACGTAGTCGCTGACCCGGATCTGCCTATGATTCCACTGATCCGTGTTGGCGTTGTAAGCCTCCACCAGAGTCCAGCTGGCGCCGCCGTCGTTCGAGATGTGAATCTCGAAAACGTCCTGACCGGGGTTGGCGCCGAAGTTGTTGTCGTACCAGAAGTCGAAGCTGATGAGTGCGTCCGTGGCAAAGAGATCGATGGGAGGCGAGATGAGCCGGGTGGCTCCACCGTCGACGTCGGAATTCCCATCCACGTTGTCGGTGAGGTAGCACTGACCCGATCCGTCCGAATCGGTGAGCGGGTCTCCCCGATCACCTCCGCCCACGGGCACGCCGCGATCCCAGGCGCCATCGGTCAAGCTGGCGTCGTTCTGCACGGTCCAACCGAGATCCGACTCGAAGTCGTCGTGGAAGAGCTCCGCGAGGGCCCCCGGAGAGGCGATCGCGGAGTGGAAGTTCGCCGGAGCTCCGACCGGAGCCGTGATGGTTCCGCCGCCTCCCAACACGTCGATGGAGACGTAGAAGTCCACCCGGGAGAGACAGGAGACCGCGGGCAACGTGCCCCGGAAAAGTCCGTTCCCCAAGTTCTGCATGGGAGAAGCCGTGAACGCGGCCCCGTCCACTGCAACATAGAGCTGGGCCGTGGCGGGATCGGGTGCACCGCCCTGGTTCGTCACCTGGACATCGATGTCATTGGTCTGATCGGGCTGGACCGTGGCAGGGACTCCGTTGGGAAAGCCGATCGCGAAGGCCGGAGGGCCGACGGGCACCGTGACCGAGGTGGGCGAACCGGGCTTGAAGAGACCCAGGGTCGGCTGCCCCGGCGCCATATCCGATGTGAAGCTGAAGGTGTAGCACGTCCCCCACCGAAGAGCATTCGCGTTGGCATTCTGGGCGAAGGTCTGAGTGGTCGCCCAACTCACCGAGCCGCCCGAGAACGACCCGGGCCAGTCGGTGCCGTCCCAGATCACGCCGCTATGGTAGTCCACGTCGTGGAAGGTGATGTTGGTGACCGTGGCGCCCGTGGGCATGGGCACGCTGAAGGAACCACCGGATCGATCGGAGTTGAGATTGTGGACGGCGTAAACGTAGCGGTGTGTCCCGTCGCCGTTGTCGATGTCGTTGAATCCCACGTAGAAGCGCCCCTCTCCAGGGACGTCGACGGCGACGACTTGGACGCCTGGATCGATCGCTGGCCACGCCAGGATCGCCGGCTCCTCGCGATGGGTCTGGGAGCCCGAAGCGATCGCCATGTTGAAACCGCCGCCGCTGGGAGAAAAGGTCACCTCACGCCACGAAGCGTTGTTGAAATGATTCCCCGCCTGGGCGTCGTCCGGCGTCACGTAGTGGCCTTCGATGAAATAGCTCGCCCCAGCGTTGAGGGCGGGATTCACGTCGTCGACGTGAACTTGGAGCCGTTTGTAGATCGAGTTGCCGGTCATGCCCTGATCGCGGAACGGATACGCGAACGCACCGGTGAACGCGTTGACCTCGTCCTTCGGGCCGAGTCCAGATTGGGAACCGTTGAGGCTCGAACCATAGGGGTCGGAACATCCCACTCCCAAGACCGTCGTCGTTCCGGGGTTCTGGCAGGTGTCGCAAACGCTCCCCGCAAGGGCCGCGAAACCGTGCTTCAACCAGGACTGACCGATCTGGTCGAAGACACCGTTTCTCACCCGATACAGATGCTGAGCGATGACGGGATGCTGGTTGACGTTGGCCAACCAGTTCAGGGTCTGGTCGCCGATGTTGCAGGACGTAGTCGCGATGCTGTACGCCTCAATGCTGCCCACGTGGGCGTAGTTGGAGACGCTCGGCAACTCGCCGACGATCACGTCGGGACCGGTGCTCTGGGCACTCGACGACGCGATCAACGCGCAGATCAGAAGGACTGGGAAGAGAGGTTTTCGAATCATGACATGGAACTCCAGGTGTCGAAGATGCGCGGTGCGGCAAGCGTTGGGAAGGCGCTGCAAACGCCCCAGGATTCTACTCGGGAGCCCATGTTCCTGTCACGCTTCAATCATTTGCTGCGGCGATGCCACATTCGGATCGTGCGGGGGTCGCTCGAGATTGCGGAGGCGGCGGACGCCGTGATGAGAAAACCGGTTTATCGTGAAGGCCCCTCAGCGCTCGATCGTTTCACTGGGACGTGCCCGTTCAGCCCGGAAGGCGAAGGCCTCGCGGCCCTCCCTCCTGGTGGTCGCCACCCCGATCTTCGGGGGCAGGCGTCCCCGGCTCACGGACTCCCTACTCACCTGATTCCATGAGAATCGCATGTCAAGACATGTTACTCATGGCCTCGATCTGCACCGGAGACACCCGCTCCGAAGAAAGGCTCCATCTCATGCGTATGACATTACTCGCTGTCACCCTCGTCGCCACCCTTGGAGGGCTCATTTGGAACACGTCCTCATCCTCGCTCGGCACTGCAAAACCATTTGAAGGAAAGCTCTGGGACATCAGGGAAGTCACATGGGATTCGGGCGAATCCCGCATTTTCTCAGCCGCCGACGATCTTCAGCAGTGGCGATTCGATCCGGTAACGTCGTCGCTGATGGTCCGCATCGTGAGTTCCAACGTCGCCTCGTCCGACCTGAAGTACTCCGCCTCGAACGGCGTGATTACAACGAAAGACCTCGACGGCACCGTTCGTTCATTCACCTGGCAGATCAATGGGCAAAACCAGCTCGTACTCACACGCCAAGGCACGATCGCACACAAGGTCGTGCCTCCCGGAGGGCTGCTGACGATCGACGAGGTCGCGGAAGAAGGAGGAGCTGAGACCACGGTCGCCACGGTCAACCTGCCTGGCGGTACGTTTTCTGAACCGCGCACTCTCACCTTCGTTCTCGACGACGATCTGTGAAAACGAGAGGAGTCCCGGTCATGGACCGCAGAACGGTCGCCGTAGGAACAATCATCGTCGTAACCATCGCGCTCTTTGCGACGTGGTCGTGCACACATGAAGCGACCGAGAAGGTCGATGGGTGGGAGGAGGCTCTCCACGAGGTTCCCGGCGAATCCATCCGCGGCCTCTTTCGTGCCGGTTCATGGCAAGCGGCTCGCGAGAAAGCCAGAGAATCTCTCCGTGGCCATGAACCTCTTCCGCCGGACGCGCTGGTGACCCGATACATCACGCCGCCCCTTCATCCGCTCCGCTACCAAGCCTCGGTTGTCGCCGCACTCGTCTATGCGCGAGAGATCCACAAGGCCTTGCTCGAGGCTGTGAAGAACGACCGCATCATCGGGGACGGGAGGCTCGAGGCGCATCTGCTCCTCGCTGGAGTCTCCAGCCTGCACAATGGCTGCCAGGAAGCTTTGGCATTATTGAGATCATCTCGCCGCCGCACCCGCTTGGTTGGTCACGTCCTCATGCAGTTGTTGACCTATCGTTCGGTGCCCCCGAGGGCCTATGCGATTTGGTCGGACGACCCGGCCCCGGATGTGCCCCCCAGCGTGGTCTCCCAATGGGAATCCTACGTCATGGGCCGAGAGAGCTGGTCGGCGGCGGCGCTCTTTCGAGACGCGACGTCGGACCTCAGCCAGCGCTGGACCGGCGGCGGGAAAGCGGTTGGGACGGACCCGTCACTTCAGCGGTTGATCGCCCACGTCAGCCAGCAGTACCGGAACTCACTTGAGGTCATTCGGGCCACACGTGCTGGGGTGAGCTTCGACGATCTGGCCGCCGACGTCGACCTCCAATCCTATCTGGACTCGAATTCCCTCGTCTACTGGCTCATTCCCTAGCGCCCGCGCCGCCCCCGGGAGAAAGACAGACTTCGCGTTGGGCGCGGCCCTGGTCGGGCGCTTCTCGGCACTTGATCGTTCGTTCCGTCTCTGCCTGTCCTCACCCCTTCATACTTTCCGGAATTCACATGGGGTTCAGAGCGGCCCAAGCGTCCACGAAGGGGCGGCCGATCATGGAACGGCGTCCCTTGGGATGGGTCCTCAGCTCAGCGAGAAGGGCTCTTTGCGCGGGCGAGAGGACTGCGTCTCCGTCCGCCAGCTCGGGGTGGGCGTTGAGCCTCGCCGCCTGGAGCGGGGTCATCGGGAGAAAGCGGAGCGGACGGCGGAGCAAACCGTGTTTGAGGTCTTTCGCGGATGCCCGAAAACCGGAGGCCTTCGCGCGCTTGGCATCGTCGCCGAAGACCCCCCTGGCGACCTTCAGGCTCGCCGCGTCCTCGCAGTAGACCCGTTCGGCCACCTGACGGGATTTCACTTCTTCGAGGAGTGCCTTCAAGGACAGCGTCTTCGGGTCGTAACGCACTTCGACGACCTCTCCCCCATCGAGGAATCCCACGCGCGTGGCGACCACCCCGTTCAGATCGCCGACTCCGGCCTCACCCGCCCAGAAACAGTACATCCCCAACCAGACCACCCCCGTCGGGCGGCGACGGGCCTCCGCTTCCCACGCGACGAGGCGCAACCAGCCGGGCACTTCTCTTCGGGCTGTCTTGAGAGCTTTCACCATGCGCGTGAGAACCGCTGGTGTGGTCCAGTCCCGACCCAGCCGGGGCGCCACGTCCTTCAAGGACTTGGGCTCGACGATGCGGACGACGGGATTGTTCCAGGCGGGTTCCTTGAAGCGCTTCAACGTTCGGGCGTCTTCATCGCCCTGGGTGTTGTTGTGAATGACGACCGGGGTGAAAGCGCTGCGGGCGGCGTCGACCACGAAGGGGTGACTCAGAACCTGAGTCCCGAAGTTCACGCAGGTCGCTCAGCCGGGGACCTCTTGAAAGAGGAGCAAGAGCGGCTTGTGAGTCGCGCGGGCCTCCTTCGTAGCCGCCTCGAACCCCCGCTTCCAAGGGACCCGACCGTACTCGGGATGCGCCGGTGCGGACTGCCCGCACGCGTCGAGGGTCAAGCAGAAGGCACAGGCGAGGAGGACGAAAGAGGTTTTCATGGCTTCACGACCTTGGCGTAGTAGGGCAGCTTGACGAGCCGCCATCCGGGTTCGTCGAGACCGATCTCGATTTCCCCCCGAATATCGCCCGACTGGGCGTCTGCCGTCAAGGTCACGTCCACGCGATAGATCTTTCCCGCTTCGACTTCGGTCGTCTTGCAGGTGAGGTGAGAGTCCTTGGCCACGACATCCACGACCCGCAAGCCGTGGCCGAGCGTCTTCTCCAGCCGCACGGAGATGGTTTTCTTCTGCCCGGGCTTCAGGAGCCCGAACGCAAGACGACCGGGCGCCACCCGCGTGGAACTGACGATGTCGGCGGTAACGCGAAAACCCCGTTGCGGCCGGGCGGCGTAGTCGGTGGATACGAGGACGATACCCTCGAACCCACCGGTCTCCATCTTCCCGATGAGCGAGATCTCGAGATCCCAACCGTAGTCTCCGTTCTTCTCCTTGAACGGCTTCTTCACGCAAGCGATCTTGTCGGAAGGCATGAACTGCACGTCTTTCAGCTTCACGTCGAAGCCCTTGCGGACTTTCATGCGCACGACCTTGGTGGCATGGTCCCCGTTCTTGACCTGTCCAAAGTTCAACGTGTGGACGTCCAACGACCAGATCGGAAGGATCGTGCCGCGGATCGAGATCATGGATTTCGGTTGCCTCGGGTCGCTGGATTCCACGGTGATCACCTTGGCGATCTCACCCTCGCCTTTGTTGGTGTCCAGGTTGAGCACGAGGGGTTCGCGATGTCCCGGACCGATCTCGGTTCCGGGTTCCATGACGGGCTCGACGCAACCGCAACTGGTGGACACCTTCTTGATCACCAAAATGGCGTCACCGGTGTTCTCCAGGTAGACGATCTTGCGATCCTTTTCCCCCTGGTCACGCGTCCCGAAATCCCAGACCGTGGTGCTGAGCTTCAAACGCGGTCCCTTGACCTGCGCGGAAGAGGTTCCTGCCAAAAGACCGATGAGGATCGCTGCGACGAGGAGAATGCGGTGAGTCATGGCCAGTCTCATACGAGGACGATGGGTGCTCGGGCGGTGAAAACTCGACCCGTCAGATTATCTCGCCCGAAGACTTCAGACCAAGCGCGAACGATTTCGGGGACTCAGAGACCTCGCGATGCGAAACAGGCCGCCACGATCTGCTGGGCGACGTCCTCGGGGGAGCGCCCGTCGGTCTCGACGACGAGGTCAGCCTGGCCATAGGCCGGTGCGCGACGCGCAAGGATCACTTTCAGCTCTTCCAGGGCCCGAGGATGTCTTTGGAAAGGCCGGAGATCCCCTTGAGCGAGGACACGCTGGATATGTTCCTCCGGAGCGGCCCGGAGCCACACGGTCCGACAGGTGGACCGCACCCGCTCAAACAGCACAGGGTCCTCCACGGCGGCGCCTCCCAACTCGATGACGCACGCTCCCAGCGTGGAGAGGGATTCCTCGAGCGCCTCACCCTGCAGCCGCCGAAAGAACGGCTCGCCGTGGAGGTTGAAGATCTCGGACAGACTGAGCCCCGCGTTCTCTTCCACTTGGCGGTCGATTTCCACGAACGGGCATTCCAGGTGCAAGGCGAGGAGTCGGCCCACGGTGGTCTTTCCAGCCCCCCTCAGGCCGATCAGGGCGATGCGATCGGGAGCGGCCGAGCTGAGATCCAGGTCCAGCCAATCGGCCAGATCCAGTCGCAGGGCGCGGGCCAGACGGATGAGTTTCAGAAGACTCGGATTCGCTCGCCCCGCCTCCAGCTCCGTGAGATACCGCCTCGAGAGTCCTGCCCGCTCAGCCACCATGGTGGGACTCCAACCCAACTCCTTGCGCCTGCGGCGCAGCCTTTCTCCCACGGTGCTCAAGAGTCGGGATTCCTGCATGATGATGGCACTATAATGCCAATCTTGCCTTGAAGAAAGCAGAATCCTGCCTATCGTTGAAAGCCAGGAGCCGAATGGAGAACCCACCCGTGGCCGAATCATCAACCCTTCCCGAGCCCGTCAACTTCGAGACCCACCCGGACCAGTACCGCCATTGGTCCCTCGAGGTCGAAGGCGATCGGGCCCGACTCACCCTTGCCGTGCAGGAGGAAGCCGGGCTGCGACCTGGCTACGTCCTCAAGCTGAATTCCTACGATCTGGGCGTGGACGTCGAGCTGAACGACGCCATCCGGCGCCTGCGTTTCGAACACCCTCAAGTGCGCGTCGTGACCATCACGGGCGGGCTCGATCGGTGCTTTTGCGCAGGCGCGAACATCATGATGCTTCGCAGTTCGCCCCACGGGTTCAAAGTCAACTTTTGCAAGTTCACCAACGAGACCCGTTGCCAGCTGGAAGACGCCAGTGCGCACAGCGGCTTCCGGTTTCTGAGCGCGGTCAATGGTGCATGCGCGGGAGGTGGATATGAACTCGCCCTCGCCTGCGACCGCATCGTGCTCGTGGATGACCGATCGAGCACCGTGTCGTTTCCCGAAACCCCGCTCCTCGGTGTTCTCCCGGGGACCGGCGGGCTCACCCGGCTCGTCGACAAACGAAAGGTAAGGCGCGATCTTGCAGACGTCTTCAGCACGACGGCGGAGGGGATCAAGGGCAAACGCGCACTCCGGTGGGGCCTCGTGGATGCCCTGGCCCCGCTTTCGAAGTTCGAAGAAGAAGTCCGGCGCCACGAAGAGGAATTGAAAGCCGAGACGCCGGACAAGTCCGATCGATCAGGCATCGTCTTGTCCGCCCTCGAGCCCACGGAATCGGGAGACACCGTCCGCTATCGCCATGTCACTCTCACCCTGGATCCCGAGGCTCGCACGGCCCGCGTCCTCGTCGAGGCGCCGGCGGATGCCGCTTGCCCCGCGGATGGCGAGGCGGCGCGTGCACTCGGCGACACGTGGTGGATCTTCCGCGCGTTTCGGGAGATCGAGGACGCCCTCTTGCGCCTTCGCATCAACCGTCCCGACATAGGCCTGGTTCTCCTCGAGACGAAAGGGGACATCGCCACCGTGCTGGCCGCCGACCAGCTCATGGAGAGCCAGCAGAGCCACTGGTTCGTGCACGAGGTCCGCAACTTCATCAAGATCGTCCTCAAACGTCTCGACCTGACGGCGAAGAGCCTCTTCGCCATCGTGGGTGAGGGTTCCTGTTTCGGTGGAACCCTCCTCGAGCTGGCTCTCGCCGCGGATCGCATCTATGCCATCAACGATCCCGACGTCGAGGTGAGGATGGCCGTGAGCTCCCTCAACGGTGGCGCGTACCCCATGGCGAATGGGCTGACCCGCCTGCAGACACGCTTTCTTGGGACGCCGGATCAGACGAAGCGCGTGTTGGGAGAGTCCTCCCCTTTCGACATCGATACGGCCGAAGACCTGGGCCTCACAACGAGTGCTCCCGACTCCATCGACTGGGAGGATGAACTGCGGGTCGCCATCGAGGAGAGAGTGAGCTTCTCCCCCGACGCCCTCACCGGCATGGAAGCCAATCTTCGATTCGCCGGTCCGGAGACCCTCGAGACGAAAATCTTTGGCCGACTGACGGCATGGCAGAACTGGATCTTTCAGCGCCCCAATGCCGTCGGCAAACGGGGAGCGCTGTCCTGCTACGGCACTCCGAACCGCCCCGAACTCGATTACCAGAGGACTTGAGAATGGCCATCAACTACAGCGAGAAGATTCCCAACAACGTGGACCTGTCTTCGGACAAGCGACTCCAGCGCGCCCTCGAGCGCTGGCAACCGGCGTACATCCAGTGGTGGAAGGAGACCGGCCCCAGCGACTTCAACGATGCCGACGTCTATCTGCGCACGGCCGTGAGCGTCGACCGCGAGGGCTGGGCCCAGTTCGGCCACGTAAAGATGCCCGACTATCGTTGGGGGATTTTCCTGGCGGAGCGCGACAAGGATCGAACGATTCCCTTCGGCGACCACGCGGGCGAGCCAGTATGGCAGGAGGTGCCCGGCGAGTACCGCAACGCGCTGAGGCGGCTCATCGTCACACAGGCCGACACCGAGCCGGCTTCGGTGGAGCAGCAGCGCCTTCTGGGTCACACGGCACCCAGCCTCTACGACATGCGCAACCTCTTCCAGGTGAACGTCGAGGAAGGGCGACATCTGTGGGCCATGGTCTACCTTTTGCATTCCTACTTCGGAAAAGACGGGCGCGAGGAGGCGGAGGAACTTCTCGAGCGACGCAGCGGCAACCCGGACCATCCTCGCATCCTCACAACGTTCAATGAGCCGGTGGAGGACTGGCTCTCCTTCTTCTGCTTCACCACCTTCACGGACCGCGACGGCAAGTATCAGCTCTTGGCCCTCGCCGAGTCGGGCTTCGATCCGCTCGCGCGGACTTGCCGCTTCATGCTGACGGAAGAAGCCCACCATATGTTCGTGGGGCAGACGGGCATCAATCGGGTGATCAAGCGTACGATCGAGGTCATGAACGAGCATCCCGGGCACGACGTCCGCGAATACGGCGCCATCCCGCTGGAAATGATCCAAAAGTGGGTGAACCGCTGGTCCTCCTCGTCCCTCGATCTTTTCGGAGCAGAGATCTCCTCCAATGCCTCCACGTTCTTCGCGGAGGGGCTGAAAGGGCGCGCCTACGAAGAAAAGAAGTACGAGGACCACAAGGCTCTCGACGAAGCCTACGAGATCGATGTTTGGACCGGCGAGAGGATCACCAAGGAGGAGGTGCCGCTGCGTAACGCCATGAACGAAGTGCTGCGCACCGACTACATCGAAGACAACCGTCGGCAGGTCGAAGTCTGGAACAAGACTCTCGAACGGGCCGGTGTCGACTTTCGAATGGAGTACCCGCATCGCCGATTCAATCGAAAGATCGGCATGTACGCCAACGGGCACTTCGATCCCCAGGGGAATCCGGTGAGCGCGGAGGAATGGAACGCCAACAAGGCGCTTTGGCTCCCCACGCCCGAGGACGAAGCCTACGTCAAGTCTCTGATGGTCAAGGTCCACGAGCCCGGCAAGATCGCAGGCTGGATCGCTCCGCCCAGCAAGGGCATCAACGGGCAGCCGTTCGACTTCGAGTACGTGAAGCTCTGAACTCCGTCGCAACGGCGTCCACGGGCACATCACTCATCCCCGGCACGTACGTGCCGGGGAGCACCACGCGACCCCGCCGGTGAGATGCCGGTCTCACGCGGAAAGTTTCTTCCACCTCCCTGGAGTCGGGACGTCCTCGTCCCGGGAGGAGCACCCGGCCTCCATCAGGAAGACGAGGGGGACCTCGTCAGTCCAGGGGAGCGCTGCGCGGATCCGTCGCGGGATCAGAGGTTCAGAAGATCGGAGATGTCGTCGGCGTCGAGGGCGGCCTCAAAGAGGAGCCTGAGGGTTTCGGGAGAAGCCTCCGCGATACGGTTCTCAAGCTCTTTGGGAATGCTGCCGAAGCGGCGCCGGAGAAGGAGCCGAAGCATTTCCGCCTGCCCCTTCTCGATGCCCTTCTCAATGCCCTTCGAGAGCCCTTCTTCGATTCCTTGCTCACGACCTTCCTTGAGCCCTTGTGCGCGACCCTCCTCAAGTCCCTGAGCAAGGCCCTCTTCGAGCCCTTGCGCGCGCCCTTCTTCTCTGAGCTTTTGTCCCGTGGTTTTCAGCATGATTTGAACCTCCCATGAGTGCCGCGCGAAGGGAAGAGCTTCCAGGTCCTCCAAGGCCGCGTCGGAAACCTCCAAAAGATAGCATACGCAGGCCTGGATGCCGTCCATGCCTCCGTTTTCATTGAGCCCCGCCGCGAAATGCCGATCCCATGCGGGAAGCTTTTCGCTCATGCCTGGGCGACGCCCATGCTTCAACACGAGCGCTGTCAGGGCGAGGAGCCCTGCCCCCAGACGCTTCTCGATGTCCTCGTCGCTGATCCGATTCAAATCGATGAGATCGATGCGGCACGTGATATGGGAGGGCTCACCCCCGCCGCCTTCGACGTTCAAGGCGAGGGGGCCGTTCCAGGGCCTGTCTCCGTGATACAGCACGACGATGTGCAGACGGGGTAGGGTGGCATCCAGCCCATGGGTTTGGAGGAACTCCCTCAGAATGTGGGCTGCGTACTCGAGAACCCTGAGGGGCATGTCCTGTTGCGGCGTGCTTTGGTGTTCGAAGAGGAGGCAGACCCGGGGTGTGCCGTCCTTCCCGGGTTGGGCGGCGAAGACCAGGTCCGCCTGACGGCGCTCGAGAGAGCTTCCCACGAA
>DRQF01000063.1 GCA_011369445.1 Planctomycetota bacterium
GCACCATGTCCGGGTACTTGGTGGCGAATTCCTTCTGCATGAGGCGGTCCGAGATGACGCCGAGGGCGCCGCGCTCGGTCACGGCTTTCCGAAAAACGGCGGCCAACCTTCCATGGGTCAGAACAAGCCGGCCCGAGACATCCTTTCCCGTGTAGTCCGAGTCCTCCACGCCCGCTCCCACGTCGACAAGCGGGGCCGTTACACCTTCCCCGGCCGTCGATCCCGAGTAGCGCGCCACGAGAGTCGGGTTTTCGGGGTAGGAGTCGATCAAGGTGTCGCTCCCGTCATCGACGCGGTGGAGTTCGCCCTCCAAGGGCGACCACGCGACGGGCTGCAAGGTGAGGGGACCCTCGAGAAAGAAAAGACGTCCGACCGTCTCGAAGCCATGGCGTTGGAGATGCTCCCGGACTTCGTCCAAGGACTCATCGAAGCCCGGATTCCCGCCGCCGCGCTCGCGCCACCGGTCGCTCATGAAACGGACGATTCTCATGGCGTCATCACCGCGAAATGAAAAGTCCGCATCGTCCTCGGCGGATCGACACGCGGCCAGGGAAAGGATGGGCGCGAGGATGAGGAACAGGGCGATACGTTTCATGGCGAGCCTCCGGCGACAACGCCATGAGACTACCACGAGTCAAGGGTTCGAGGATCAGGCTCCGCCCAGCTCGCGGGCGAGAATTCCGGCCAACTCCTCGGCAATCTCGCGGATGCGATCCTCGTCACGGCCTTCGACCATGACCCGCGCCAGCTTCTCGGTTCCGGAGTAGCGAACGAGAATGCGCCCCTCCGCTCCCAGCTCGACTTGGCGGGCCGCCAGGGGCTCCTGGAGGGCTTGGACCTCCGAGATGGGTGGTTTCTCGTGGACAGCGACGTTGACGAGAACCTGGGGAAAGACCTCGAGATCGGAAGCGAGCTCCGAGAGACTCCTCTTCTCGCGGCTCATGACTTCCATGACCTTGAGGGCCGTGTAGAGACCGTCCCCGAACCAGCCGGCCCCATTGTGAAAGATGATGTGCCCGCTCTGTTCCCCCCCCAAGGGCGCGTCGGTGCTTTCCATCTTTTCCGCGACGTACCGATCCCCCACCGGGGTCTGATGAACGACGACACCGCGTTCCGAGAGCAACGTCCGCAGGCCAAGATTACTCATGACGGTGGTGACCACTTCCCGAGGCCGGGAGGGATCGAGACGCTGGGCGAGGATCGCCAGCATGTGGTCTCCGTCGAGAACCCCACCCTTCTCGTCCACGAGCAGAACGCGGTCACCGTCGCCATCCAGGGCCATGCCGAGGGACGCCCCTTTCTCCTTCACGAGGGGGGCCAGATCCGCCACCCAAAAGACGCCGGCTCCATCGTTGATGTTGAGTCCGTCCGGTTGGGCGTGGACCGCGGTGACGTCGCAGCCCAGCGCGGAGAGGACCCTTGGAGCGACACGCGCTCCCGAACCGTGGGCGCAGTCGACGACCACCTTCATCCCATCCAGGTCCAGATCCTTGAAGAACTCCTCGACCATGGCGGCCAGGTAGATGTTCTCACCTTCGGCGAAGGGGATCAGACGGCCGATGTCGCCGCCCGTCAGCTCGACGTCACGGCTGCCGGCTCGCTCGATGAGCTGTTCAATCTCGAGTTCCGCGTCGTCTGACAACTTGCGTCCATCGGGGCCGAACAATTTGATCCCGTTGTCGGGCATCGGATTGTGAGAAGCGCTCACGACGATGCCCAGGTTCGCCCCAAGGCGGCGCACCAGAAGGGCGCAGGCCGGCGTCGGGAGGACGCCCGCATCGCGGACGTCGACGCCGTGAGCGAGAAGCCCCCCCGTGAGGAGACTGCCGATCATGGCACCGGAGATGCGGGTGTCGCGGACCAACACGACGCTGGGTCGCCTGGCCGCGTCGTGGGAGGCGCGAATCAGCGATCCGATGGCGTGTCCGATCGCCAAGACCATATCGGGGACGAGATGTCCCTGATTGGCCACATCGCGAATGCCGTCCGTGCCGAAATACCGGCGCTCGTGCATGTTCAGTCCTTCTTGTCCTTACGGCCGGCGCGCACATCCAATTCCGCGGGGGTGATCGATTCGACCTCCAAACCCTGCGGCAACCCCCGCGCCCGCAAAGGCAACGACCTTTGTACCGGCTTCCCGCCCAGCATGGCGTCGGTCACGATCGTCTTCAGATCATTGGCGTCGACGTCGAGGTGAACCCGTTTTCGAAGTTCCACCATCCGCCCTCGCCATCGACTCACCACATCGGTGTCACCTCTGAGAACGAGCTTGGCCTCCAGGACGACGGCGCCGGAGCCCTCCGCCTCGAGGCTCAGTCGGCCCTGCTGAATGTGTCCCAGGGTCTGTTCATCCAGTTCCCAGAACACGGTCACGGCGCCAAGGTCGAGAGAATCCTGTTCGGCGGCTTTGAATCCGAGGGTCACCTGGAGATGTTCCGAGCCAAGAATCTCGATCCCCTTGCGGCTGAGGTTCTCCGGTAATCGCACCGGATAGGCGTGGTCGGCCGGCATGGGGCCCGGCAAAGACCCGGGAACGAGTTCGACGGGAAGCTTCTCCCGTCCGCCGGGCGCCTCGGAGCCGTATCTGGCCACCAACGCCCTGGGTCCCCTCACGCGCACCGTTTCCGGGGTAAAGACCGTCGTCTCCGGGTCCCAGGCACGCCCCACGGGAATCGCCACCGCGGGCGGGGGCAACAGCGTCGGTACGACCTGCTCCACCTCTTCGATCTGGTCAACGGTGACCTGCACGGGCTCGAGAAGGAGCAGCTCGACGTTGTCCAACTCCGGGATGAAAAAGTCCTCGGGACGGAGGGTCCACTGAACGGGCTTGAGACTCTCGCGACCCCGTTCGGCCCACTCCAAGCGCCCGCGCAGTTCGATGCGTCGGACGTTCTTGAGAAAGAAGTCCTTCTGCTTTTTGGGGCCTCGAATGCGCAACTCGACGGTGCGGGGCCACTGGACGAACACGACTCCGGCATCCGGGCTCAAGACGACGACGACCTCATCCTTGGGGCTCCTCGCCGCCACCTCGGCCGTGAGCACGGGCAGCCCCTGCTCCAGCCACGTCACCGTTTCGTTCTGATACCTGTCGATGAGCAGGATCGTCACGCCAGCGAACACGACCGCGAAAAACTTGGCCAGGAGATGGCTTTTGAGCGCATTCCAAACCCACAGCGCAACGCGACTCATAGCTTCTTCGCTCCCGAATCGACGGTGCGGGCCTCATCTTCCACGACGTCGAGAGGGACCTGGAAGGGCCGCGACTCGGTGGCGGAATCGTCTCTTCCCTCGCCCAAGGCGTGGGCTGTCTTGGTGGCCTCTAGCTGACTCTCGATCCCTTGCGTGATCTCTTGCCGGAGGGTCTCGAGCCCAACTCCGAGTTTCGGGATGGCGCCCTGACGGGCGACCGAGATCCGACCGGTTTCCTCGGACACGACGATGACCAAGGCGTCGCACTGTTGGGCCAAGCCGAAAGCCGCACCGTGACGGGTCCCGAGATCGCGGACCTGATCGGCCATCTCCGGCGGGAAGCCCATATCATGGGTGGGCTCGGCTTCGATGTGGCACCCCGCCCACATGAGCCGTCCTCCGATGATGAACACGGCCCCGTCATGAAGGGGCGTCCCCTCATAGAAAATCGTCTCGAGTAGGCGGGCACTGACTTCGCCGTTGATCCTCTGGCCGCCCGTCTGGTACCCCTCGATGGCCTCGCGACGCTGGATGACGAGGATTGCACCGGTGTGGCTCTTCGACATCCGCTCACAGGCACTCAGGATGGCGTTGACGACCCTCTCCTTTTGCATGGGAAGGTCGCGCCCGAAGAATCGCTCCAGGCTCCGCACGAATCGCGTGTTGCCGATGCGAGCGATGAGCAATCGAAGTTCCGGCTGGAAGATGACGAGCAGGGCGATCGAGAGGGCCGGCAAGGCCGCATCCGCGATGACCTGAAGATGGGGCAAATCGAATCGACGGAGGATGACGGCGAACCCGCCCAGGATGACGATCAACAGGATGATGAATCCCGCAAGGAGACCGCCGCCACGGGTCTGTTGGAGGTGACGGATGAACCAGTAGTACACCGTCGCGAGAATGAGGATTTCGAAGGCCGTCTGGAGGATGACGTTCAATCTCCCTTGCGTCTTGCGTCGCGGATCGCCGCGAGGACCTCGATGACATCCACCGCGGCTCGGACGTCATGGACCCTGACCATGTCCACGCCGTCGTGGAAAGCGCGCGCCGTGGTCGCGGCGGTGGCGTATTCTCGCCCAAGAGGCTCCGAACGATCAAGGATGCGACCGAGGAAGCTCTTTCTCGAACATCCCAAAAGCACGGGGCGCCCGAGCGCCTTCAGCTCGTCGATCCGCGCCAGAATCGCGAGATTGTGCTCGAGGGTCTTCCCGAAGCCGATTCCCGGATCGAGAATGCACCGGGAGGCGTCGCCGCCGGCGCCCACAAAGGCGGCCATGCGCTCCTCGAAGAAGGCCTTCAGGTCCTCCACCACGTCGTCATAGCGCGGAGCATCCTGCATCGTGCGGGGATCGCCTCGCATGTGCATGAGGACCACCGGGCATCCCGCGCTCGCCGCGAGGGACGCCATTTCGGGATCACCGCGAAGAGCCGTCACGTCGTTGAGGATCGCCGCGCCCCGATCCAGCGCGGCCGCGAACACACACGCCCGATCGGTATCCACCGAGACGGGGATCTCCAGCCTGCCTCCCAAGGCTTCCAAGACTGGGAGGAGTCGATCGCGTTCCGTCTCGACGCTGACCGGCTCCGCGCCGGGGCGAGTCGAAACCGCGCCCACGTCGAGGATGTCCGCTCCATCGCTTTCCATCCGCAACGCGGCGGCCACCGCGTCATCGACGACGAGGTGACGGCCCCCGTCCGAGAAGGAATCCGGGGTCACATTGAGGATGCCCATCACCCTAGGGCGGCCGCTCCGGAGGAGTCCATCCAGAGTCGACACCATGGCGGCGAGCTTCAAGCTCCCTCGCCGGCCAGACCGGGCGGCATGTCGGGATTGGGATCCGGCCGCCTCTCCGGCAAGGGCGGCACCTCGGGTGCGCTGTTCTCCTGCATTTCGCGACGGCGACTGGCCGTCCGCTCGCGCACCGCTTCCACGGTCTCTCCGGCAAGAAGCCCGTCGATCTCGTCCTTGGTGAGCGTCTCGTACTCGAGGAGATTTTCGGCGATGAGTTCCAGTTGACTCTTGTGGGTCGATAACAGCTCCTTGCAGGTGGAGTAGGCCTGCTCGACGATGTGCCGCACTTCGGAATCGATCTCTTCCGCCGTGCGCTCGCCGTGCGGCGTTTCCCGCACGATGTCGCGCCCGAGGAAGACGTTCTCGTCGCCGCTCGAATACGAGATGGGACCGAGCTTCTCGCTCATCCCCCACTCCTTCACCATGCGGCGAGCAATGTTCGTGGCTTGCTTGATGTCGTTGGCGGCTCCCGACGTGATGTCGTCGAAAAACAGCTCCTCGGCGATACGGCCGCCGAAACAGATCTTCAGATAGTCCTCGGCCTTGTGACGCGTGAAGCTGTATTGGTCCTTCTCGGGCAGGTACATCGTCGCCCCCAAGGCTTGGCCGCGAGGGATGATCGTCACCTTGTGAATGGGATCGGACTTCGGCGTGAGGATGGCGGCGAGAGTATGACCGGCCTCGTGGTAGGCCGTCACCTTCTTTTCTTCCTCGTCCATGATCCGGCTCTGCTTGGCGCGACCCCATCGCACCCGGTCCCGGGCCTCTTCCAGATCCTCCTCGAAGACGAAATCCTTGTGAGCGAGTGTGGCCTGAATCGCGGCCTCGTTGACGAGGGCCTCCAGCTCGGCGCCGCTGAACCCGGGCGTCGCCCGAGCGATACGGGAGAGGTCGACGCTGGGGTGCATCCGAATCTTGCGAGCATGGACACGCAAGATGGCTTCACGTCCTTTGACGTCGGGGAGATCCACATGGACGGCGCGGTCGAATCGGCCTGGACGGAGAAGGGCCGGGTCGAGGACATCGACGCGGTTCGTGGCGGCGATCAGGATGATTCCGGTGTCGGATTCGAAACCGTCCATCTCGACGAGGATCGCGTTGAGGGTCTGCTCCCGCTCATCGTGCCCGCCGCCCAACCCGGCACCGCGGCGACGGCCCACGGCATCGATCTCGTCCAGAAAGATGATGCACGGGGAGTTCTCACGGGCCTGCTTGAACAGGTCGCGGACCCGCGACGCGCCGACGCCGACGAACATCTCGACGAAGTCGGAACCGCAGATGCTGAAGAAGGGCACGTCCGCCTCGCCAGCGATCGCCTTCGCCAACAACGTCTTGCCCGTCCCGGGAGGACCGACGAGGAGAACGCCGCGAGGAATTCGTCCGCCCAGCCGCGCGAAGCGACCTGGGTGCTTGAGAAACTCGACGACCTCGCTGACCTCGTCCTTGGCTTCCTCGATTCCCGCGACATCGGCGAACGTCACACCGGTCTTCTCCCGGTTGATCACCTTGGCGCGACTCTTGCCGAAGGCGAGGACGTTCCCGCCGACTCCGCCTCCGCGCATCTGCCGGAAGATGAAGAACCACAGGAAGCCGATGATCAGCACCCAGGGCAAAAGACTGAGCAGGACCGTCTCCCAAAGGCCGGCATCTTCGCTGAACCGGATGCGACCTTTCCCCATCGCCAAGTCCGTCGTCACTTCATTGACGGCGGGTAGGCCGTACTTGGCATTGGCGTCCGAGGTGTTGGTCAGCTCCAGGAGTCGATTGAAGGTGAGGGAATACTCTTTTCCGCCGTCCGGGTCCTTCAGGACCGTCGGCTTGAACAGATAGGCATTGAGCGAGCCGGTGTGGCCCACGTCGTCCGGGCCGCCCCGCTCCCCCATGCCCTCGGTGATGGGAGGCTCCCCCATCTGGACGAGGAGGGCATCCGTTCCATCCATCCTGAGAATGAAACGCCGGGTGACGAGCGGAGCCTCCGTGGCGGCGGGCTTCGCCTTCGCACGCTCGAGCAAACCCAAGACGCGGTCGGTATCCACCTGGGAGTGGGACGCCGCGGCATGGCCCAGGTTGCCCAGCTCCTCGAGCTCCTCGAGTTGGGCGTTGATGAAATCCTGGGGGAGTGCCAGTCGATAAACGGTCGGCCCCTTGAAGCGCCCGCTTTCCCCCTGGATCACGACCTGGAGTTTGTTGCGCTCCACGTCGATCTTCTCGACCTTGCCTTTCGCGAGAAGTTCCACGAGACGAGGGTAGGTGATGCGGTTCGACTCGCCCCATTGGTTCTGGACGACGAGGTACACGATGAAGAGCACGAGAAGGATCAGGAGGAAGCCGGAGAGATTCCGGGGTCTCCCCTGGGGCCGGTCGGGACCATTCGGTCCCTCGGGTCTGGGGTTCTCGTTTCTCCTTGAGCCATCAGGCATGGGATTCTCCTGGTCCGCGAGGTGCCGTTCCGGAGGATAACAAACGCCCCCGCGCGCCTCCCGGCGGCGGGGGCGCGCTTGACCCTCGACGGATGGGGGATTGGGACCCGATCAGTGAGGGTGTCCGTGCTCCTGTTCCTCCTCGGTGGCGTCGCGGATCGCGATCACATCCACGGAGAAGTGCAGGTTCTGGCCGGCGAGCGGGTGATTCAAGTCGACGGTGATGCCGTCGTCATCCACGCCGACCACGTGGAGAACCATGGGGACCCCGTCTGGACCCTCGGCGCCCAACTGCATTCCGGGCTGGATCTCCATGTCCGGCGGCAGATCCTTCTTGGCGATGTGCTGCTGAGCGTCGGCATAGCGAGGACCGTACCCCTCTTCGGGCGTCACGACGACCTCGACCTTGTCACCCAACTCCTTCCCGGTGAGCTCCTTTTCCAGGCCGGGGACGATGTTCTGGGAGCCGTGGAGATAATTGAGAGGCTCGCGATCCCTGCTGGAATCCACCTCGGAGCCGTCGTCGAGTGTGAGGGTGTAGTGGATCGAAACGACCTTGCCGTCCGCGATCGTGGTGGGAGAACTCATGCTTGGATTTCCGTGAAAGCCGAAAGATCCAGGCTAACCCGCCTTGCCTGGAAATTCGAGCCGCTGGCGGATCATCGGGGCGGGTGGGGAGGCGGAATACCGGGCTCGTAGCCCCGTTCTCGCAGAAAACTCTCGTTCTGGAGGGCGTTCACGATGTCCTCGGCGAGGTCCTTCAAGGCCTCGTCGAAAGCGGTCTCCAGGGTCTCGCCCCGCTCCACGATGAATTCCGCTCGGTTGGCGAGGGTGAACCGCATGCGCGCCTTGCCGGTCTTCGTGTCCCAAAGGGTGACCTCCGCGGTCACGATCACGGCTTGCTCGCTGACCAGATCCCGATTGGTCTCCACGAGGGTAGGGCGAACGACCTTCAGGATTCTACCCGTGAGAACCGCGTCGGCCGAATCGCGACGACTGAGAAGGACATCGCTGCGCTGACGCAGTTCAGCAGCCACCTCGCGGGTGAGGGTGAACTCGATTTCCCGGTAGAACGTGTCGTTGTCGAAGACGTCGACGGCCAGGCGGTGAACCCCTTCCGGCAGGAGGCTCGAAGTGGAGTAGCCACACGAGAGGACGAGCAAAGGAAGCAGGACGAGAGCGCTGATCCGGGGCACCTATTTCCCCTTGGGTTTGGCGTTGGCGTTGGGCTTGGAGTCCGTCTCGCCCTTCGGTGACGGGGCGGGGTCGGTGGGCAACGCAGGCGAGTCCTCCACGTCCCGATCGGACGGCAACTCTCGGAGCAGCTGGGCCGCGCGCTCGGCCGCCTGAGTGCCCTGGTGTTGATCCACCGTCTTCGCGAAGTAGTAGCGGGCGGCGCGCGGCCAATCGTGATCGAGATACCACTCCCCGATGGACAATTCCTTCTCGGCCAGGAGTTCCCTCAGGGTCTCGACGTGCTTGCGCGCCTTTTCCCGACGGTCGCCTTCCGGGTAGCGATCGAGGTAGAGCCGAAAGTCCGCAAGCGCGCTCTTCATGATTTCGCCGTCGTACTCAGGCCCCTTCACCTGGGCGAATCGGGTGAGCCCCCGATTGTATTGGGCCCTGGGTGCCCAGGGAGAATCCGGATGATTCTCGACGATGGCCGCATAGGCGGCCTCCGCCTCGATCCAGTCCTTCTCGTCGTAGTACCACTTTCCGAGCTTCCACTGGGCGTCGTCGGCGTGGATGCCGTTGGGAAAGTAGAGGACGAGATCACGGAGCAAAGAGACGCCGTCGCTCTTCGAACTGAAGATGAACGAATCGTGCTCGCCGTTCAGATACTCCACCGCCAACTGGTACATGATGTCTTCGAGTTCATCGTTGTAGCTGGTGATGGGATAGGTGGACAGAAACGTCTTGATGGCCTTCTTCGCGTCATCGAACTCCTCGTCGCCGAGATAGGCCTTGATGAGGAGGAAACGGGCCTCCTTGTCGTCGCTCGTGTCCGGATACTCTTCCAAGAAGTCTTCGAAGGCCACCGAGGCATTCTCATAGTCGCCGGCCTCGAGGAGAGCCTTGGCGGCGAGAAAGGACTCGTGGGCCGCGGCGATTTCCTCCGGCGTTCGCTTGAGGACGCGCGCGCGCTGACGGTACCTCTCGACCTCGCTGGCACCCGGGTCGCTCCGCAGGAATTCCGGCAAGGCTTCGTTGAACTTGCGCCCAAAGGACCGGCATCCACCGCCGAAAGCGATGACGATGGCGAGCATGGCGAAGGGTACGGCCCGTTTGTGCATCTCGAATCCTCTGTGACACGGGTCAGCGTCGAGGTTGATGCTACGAGCGTCCCGGGACGCCATCAACGCGCGGCCGCGGCTGGCGATTCCTCGGGCGTCGCAGTCCCCCGTGACGAGGGTCCAGGAAGAAGGGCTCGCTTTTCAGGGGACGTTCGAGGACCTGTAGTAGGAAACTGCGGACACATCGCCAGATCTCCCTGACCTGGCCGCGCGTGGGTCTCAGACGGGAGGTCGCGTCCCGGTCCTCCACAGCAAGAACGTCCATCAGGGCACGGCTACCCCCTGAGAGCCTGTCGACGGGATGGCGCACGACGCGAAGGCACACCTTGCAGATCCCCCCACCAAGGGCCGGATCGAAACCAATGGGCCCCGGAGGTAACGGTTCGCCGCAGCGGGCGCACATGGAGGTCGAAAGGGCGAAGCCCGCGCATTTCAAAAGCGATAGCGTGCAGGCGAGGGTAGGGGCCAAAGTGAGTTCCGGGCGAACGCGCTCCAGCACCGCCAAGGTCTCGATCGCGTGCCGAAACCCCAAGGGCTCGGGGTTTTCTTCCCGAGTGATCTCCCGCAGGAGTTCGAGGAGGAAGAAACCGGCGTAGATTCGGGGGAGTGCGCGGCGCAGACCTCGGAAACCGGAGATGGGTTCGTAGCGAGTGAGGAGCGCCAATCCCGAATTCCGTCTGGGGCGATAGGAGACCCGGGCCCACTGGAAGAGATCCAGAGGTCCCTTCATGGCGGCGTTCGGTTTCTTGATGCCCTTGGCGAGGACGGCGAC
>DRQF01000064.1 GCA_011369445.1 Planctomycetota bacterium
GACCTCTTTCCTTCGCAAAGCAAAGCAATGCCTCGCCCAGGTTTGCGGGAATGGACACGGGCCCGTCCCACGTTGATGACGTCGCGATCGGTGCGTCGCTTCATGTCGAGGCGTTCGACGGCGAAGTGGGCGGCGCTCACGAAGCCTATGAGCTGGTGCAGGTCTCGGCCCTGCATGTCGAACAGGTGGTGGGCGAGGGCGCGGCCTCCGCAATCGGTCTGACAATTGAAGCGCCTCAGCGCCCGCGCGAGGGGCTCCAGCCCGAGATTGGCATGGAGATGAGGACGCGGGTGGGACCGGAGTTCGACATGGTAAGTTCTCCAACTTGGGGGCGAAGATGGATTGTTCTCGATCACCTGAGACGCCGACCACGAAGGGAAAGTCGATGAACCTCGCTTTGCGGTTCCGGGGGGACAGCAGCGCCCCCTTCCCTCCTCACCCCTCACCGAATTCCCGCCCGCCTCCTGCTACCCCTTTTAAGCCGCCCCCGGCGCCTCCGATTAGTCCCGGGAAGCCAGTCCGAGGGGGTCATGTTTCGTGACCATTGGGGGAGCATTTGTGACGACCGGCTACACTGTTCATCGACAGATACGAAGCGAAGTGTCCCAAAGCCACAGCCTGTCTCGCCAAGGATCGCGAAGCGCTTCTGGCCTTCTACGACTTCCCGGCCGAGCACTGGCTGCACCTGAGGACGAGGAATCCGATCACATCGACCTTCGCCACGGTACGCCTGCGGCACCGTCAGACAAAGGGGTCTGGGTCACGACGAGCATGCCTCGGCATGGTCTTCAAGCTGGCGCTCTGCGCCGAAAGAAAATGGAGGCGACTGAATGGATACGATCAGCTGCTGAAACCGATCGAAGGCCGTCGATTCGTCGACGAGATTCTGGAGGAGAGGAACGCTGCCGGAGTCCCGGCGAAACACAACTCTTGAACATATCTCCCTGAGGACTGCCGATCTCGTTTCCACTAAACGTGCGGAAGAGCCACATTCTCCTTGACAGCCCCCTTATGCTTCGAGTAGTGTTGCGCCACTACATCAAGATATTGGCAACTTCCAAGGAGGAACAAACGCATGAACCGCCGACAAGCCCTTCCGCGTTGCAGTCCGGTTCTCATCTTTATTGTCCTAAGTTCTTTGTGGGGGGGGGTAACGCGATCTTGGGGCAGATCTGCACGATCCCAGGAGCGAATTTCAACGATGACGGCTTCCGAAGCAACCCGTACAACGGACTTTGCTGCCTCCCCGTCACAAACAGTCTGAGCATCCCGTCATTTGCAGCTGTCACCGTCAATGCGGAGTTCGGGATCGTCGATCAATGCAGCACCGTGCAGAAATTCCCGATCACCCTTACCGTGGGGCCGCTCACCCCACTAGGTACGGGTTGTGATCGCTTCCAGGCGCAGTTCTCGACAAGCCAAAACGGGGTCTTTGTCCCGTTGGCTTCGGGAACTACCATGGAACTCAAGTACGTCCGCACATGGGTTGAGATCAATTTCGCAACCAGTCAGCCCAAACGTCAGGTCTACCGCTTCCTGATCAATGGTGACGTCATCTTCGACATGAGCGCGAATGCCGTCTTCCCCGAGTGCGTCCCTGTGGTCGGCTTGCCATGGTTCCATGGATTCATCGACTACGCTGTTCCCGTCAATGGAACGGGAGGAGCAACGGCGATGATAGGTCTTACTCATGATACCGGGTGCTTGGCGCACTTGAATAGCCCTATCTTCAACGCTGAAGCTCTCCAACCCGGGACCGTGGGGCGGCACGACGAAAAGAGCTACCACTTTGTCGGGCCGACGCCTTTCATCTGGTTTGATCAATACGGTGCCCCTCCTAGTCCGCTCGACCTCGTCGTCGTTGACGCCAAGGATGCCGTACGCAGCGTAAACGATGTGGCTTTTCCCAATTGCATCGAGGAAGTGCCAATGGGACCATCGGTAATCGTCTCAGATTTCGAGAACTGCCTCTGCACTTTCGGAACTGGGCAAGACATATGGTACCATCAAAACTTGGCTGGCCAGATCAGCTGCACGGATAGTGGTGTATCCTTGACGAACGCCTGGTACTCGAAGGCGAATCTCACTCCGGAGCTACCAACAGGCTTTGCTCAGATGTTCTTAGGGATCTCTGCTGCGTTCGGTCAGTATGGCTATAAGCAAAGGATCTATTCGATCGTGGGGTTCCTGGAGTATGCTGATATTTGCCCCAACACCTTGCTCAACGGGACGGACCCAAACAACCCTGAGGTCTTTCGCATCGTCTGGGGGGCAAGCACCTACAACGAGGGTTTCTTGGTGAGTGTTCTGTTCGAGCAGCTTTGCGAGATTGATCTCACCCAACCCATCCAGAATAGCAGCGAGCATTTCACCCGCCTCTTGACCGACTTCGGTGACTCATACATCGAGGACCCAAGCAGTCCCAACGTATTCCACGTGATGTCGGGCGGCCGCGCGCGGACGGGGATTGTTTGGGAATTCGCCCAGTCGATCTTTGAATGAGGAAATAGGCATGGCACAATCACCCATTAAGGCAGTCCCCTGCGTGATGTTGTTTGTTGGTTTGCTGGCAGCCGTGGGAGGAGGTCAAGCGATTCTCGTGGTTCCGAGCGGCTCGTTCCCTACGATTCAGTCGGCAATCAATTTGGCCGGGCCTGGCGACGTCGTGCAGGTAGGACCGGGGAACTTCGTGGAGAACCTGGACCTCTTGGGGAAGGAAATCCAACTCATAGGCGCGGGACCGGACCTGACCACCATCGACGGGGGGCAGGCCGGCGCCGTCATCGTCTGCAAGAGCGGCGAGGGGCCCGGCACCCTCATCCAGGGCTTCACACTTACCAACGGTTCCGGTTTCATGGAGACCGGACCTGCCGGAACCTTCTTGAAAGGGGGAGGGATATACCTTCGCACTCCGCCCACGGCACCGGCATTCGCCACGGATGTCCTTCTGAAGAACTGTCGGATCGTGGGGAACACGGCTCCGAATGGTGGCGGCGGCGTGTACGTGACGCAGTTCGCGCGAGTAACCCTTGACGAGTGCAACATCGAGAACAATTCGATCAACGCCCTGTCGCAGGATATCAATGCGGCGTTCCACCTTACGCAATGTCGGTTCCTTGGCAACACGAACAGCCTTGGCGGGGCGAGCTGCGTTGCTGTTTCTGGCGGCACGAGTCTGGGACCCATGACGATTCTCGATTGTCTTTTCGAGAACAACATATCGAGCGTTCCGCCGGGGTCCATCACCGTGTCGACACGAGGTGGAGTGTTCACGTTCGGCGATGCGCCCATCACGGTGGAGAACTGCATCTTCCGGAATAACCAGGGCATCCGAGGGGCTTGGCTGACAATCTTCAGTTTGAGTTCCTTTTTTCCCCGCATCTTTCGCAACTGTCTCATTGAAGGGACGCAGGCCGTTGAGGGGCCAATTCTGTACGCCCCCGCGAACAGCCGACTTGAGGTCGAGCATTGCACCTTCACCAACAACACTGCAAGCATGCCTTTAGCGCCTCTCATTCTCGAGGGGACGTCGCCGACGTTCGCGCCCCTGGCTCCGACGTTTCGCAACTGCATCTTTTGGAGCAATTCGGTGCCCTTCACGGGTCCGCTTCCCAACACAATGGGGCCCACGCTCAATCTGGAGCATTGCCTGGTCCAGGGCGGTTTCCCTGGACCTGGCAACATTTCCGTCGACCCAAAATTCGTGGATCAGGTGCGAGGGATCTATCGGTTGCGCCCGGACTCGCCCGCCATCGACGCGGGAGTTGCCTTGCCCACACCGGTGGCGACAGACTTCGAAGGGGATCCACGGCCAACCTATGCAGCCCCCGACTTGGGGTACGACGAGTACGCCTACGCGAACCTGGATCCCGTAATGGGGGGCAACGCGGCCGCAGCTACGGGAAATCCTGTGGATCTCCTCTTCGTGAATGGCTCGTCCGGAGGCTCCATTCGTCAGGTGGACCTCGCCGTCGGCGCGACCTTCACCGTCTCGATGATTCAGCCTCCTGGGATGCTCTCGGGTGCGCCCTTTGTGATCTTCGGGCTTGTGGGGCCGCCACCCTTGGTCGCGACCACGTCATTGCCCTTTGGGCTCGGCAATATGGCGTTTCCGCCGTGTTTCCTGCTACCCGGCTATTCATCGATTACATTCACCTTGGCTTCGACCTCACCCACGCCCGGACCGTGCTTCCCGCTTCTCCCGGCGCAGCCCACGCCGTGGACGTCGCCGCCATCTCCCGCGATTCCGGTCCCCTTAACGCTCACGTTTCAGGGCGTAGTGGAGGAGACGCCCGGTGCCTTTGCCGTCACCAACGGGGTCGTCGTGGACGTGCGTTAGTCCCGCGAAGGGCAGGATCGTGGCGCCAGTTCCCCGTGGCTCTCCGTGTTTTCTGTGGTCAGGACGCGTCTTGGATCATGCGGCAGGTGGCGTCCTCGACCTCCCGGGCGACCTCGGTCAAAGCGGGGTCCTGAGAGAGGGCGGCCAGCATCTGGGTGGGCAGAAGCATCCCGATCCGCGTCTTGCCGTTCTCGGTGTAGACGGAGATGCGGCAGGGGAGGGCCATGTTGAGGCGCATGTCGGTGGAGAGGACCCGGTTCGCGTGACCCGGATGGCACACCTCGAAGACCTTGCATTCCTCTTCGAAGGGCATCCCCTTGTTCCGGAGCGTGGCCCCGATGTCGTGGATGTGCAGCACCCCAAAGCCATGGGCTTTCACGGCTTCCTCGAGGGCTTCCGCGGCCTGTTCGATGGACTTCTCGGTTTCGACGATGTGGTACATGGCATCCTCCTCGTTCGCTCGGGCCCAAGGCGGGCGGGGTGAGTGACAAGAGGAGTCTGGCCCCTCGGCGTCGTGCCTTCAAGGCCGGTGGATCGGCGCGGCCGAAGGTGTCAGCGAAGCATCTCCGGGTCCATGTGGAGGAACCATCCGCCATCGATCTTGACGAATTCCACGTCTTGGTCCCCGAGTTTTCCGCGGGCTCGCGTTCCGTCGACGACCAGATGGGAAAGCCGAAGCTTCTTTTCATCCACATCGAGCGTGAACTCGTGCGTGCTCCCGTCGCCATTGGGGATGGAATCGAGAAAGCCCTGCATGTCCTTGCAGAAGGCCGCATGATCGATGTCGCCCACGAGTTTGCGGGCCAGCGCCGAGGAGTCCTCGGGGGCCATGGAGTTGTTCACGAGCTTCGACATCTCCTCCTGGTCCTGCAGGTCAGGCAATCCGTGCCGTTTCAGGATCGCAGAGAGTTGAGTGCGAAACTGCCCGGCCTCCTCCTCTTGGGAGAGCTCCATCATTCCGACAACCATGTCGCCGACCATGAGCATCCCGAAGGACATGAGAGGCCGATCCTCGGGCACGAAACAGGAGACGACTCCGCCGATGTCGTTCTCGGCGGCCGCCTTCTTGATCCCATCGACCACGGCTTGAGGAGAGGCGCCTCCTTGCATCGACGAGTTCGCTTGGGGTGACGACGACCCACAAGAAACGGTCAAGCCCGCAACGAGGGCGAGGACGACGAAGCTTGCATTGAAACGATGCATGAGGGGACCTCTCTTTGGGAGTTCATTCAGGCCTCGAATGCTCGAGAGCCGGCCCCTCCTCATCGTCTTCAGGTCGGTGAATGCTTGACCGACGGTACCCTCCATCTGACTCGACGGGGGACCGAAACCCCGCGTTCCCTTCCCCGCGTGGCGCCACGCCACCCACCCTGGAGAACGTCAGGAATTCCCCATGGGGATCTGAATGCCGTGCTCCCGGGCAAAGGATTGGGCGGCCTCGTAGCCCGCATCCGCGTGCCTCGCGACGCCGATGCCGGGGTCGTTGGTGAGCACCCGTTTCAGGCGTCGCGCCGCTTCGGGCGTGCCGTCCGCCACGATCACCTGACCGGCGTGGATGGAGTTGCCGATGCCCACTCCGCCCCCGTGGTGAATGGAGACCCAGGTGGCGCCTCCCGCGACGTTGAGCATGGCGTTCAGAAGCGGCCAGTCGGCGATGGCGTCGCTGCCGTCCTTCATGCCCTCCGTCTCACGATTGGGTGACGCGACGCTGCCGCAGTCCAGGTGATCGCGTCCGATGACGATGGGGGCCTTGATCTCCCCCTTCGCCACCATGTCGTTGATCATGAGGGCGAAGCGATCTCGCTCGCCATATCCCAGCCAGCAGATGCGACTGGGCAGCCCCTGAAATGCGATGCGCTCCTTGGCCATGCGAATCCACCGGCAGAGGTCCTCGTTGTCGGCGAACTCGCGGAGAATCAACTCATCCGTCTTCCAGATGTCCTCGGGATCGCCCGAGAGGGCCACCCAGCGGAAGGGCCCCCGACCTTCGCAGAACAAAGGGCGCACGTAGGCGGGCACGAAGCCCGGGAAGTCGAAGGCGTTCTCGACGCCTCGACTCTTGGCCTGGCCTCGAAGGTTGTTGCCGTAATCGAAGGTGACGGCGCCGGCCTTCATGAGGTCGAGCATGAGCCGCACGTGGGTCGCCATCGCGTCGAGGGCGAGCTCGATGTACCCCTTCTCGTCCCGCTCACGCAGCTCGAGGGCCTCCTCGAAGCTCAGGGAGTCGGGGAAGTAGCCCATGAGGGGGTCATGGGCGCTCGTTTGATCGGTGAGGAGGTCGGGAACGATCTCCCTCTCCTTCAGCCGCCGCAGCAGATGAATCACGTTGCCGACATAGGCGACGGACTTCGCTTCGCCCTTCGCTTTGAAAGCGAGGGCGCGGTCGATGGCCTCGTCGATGTCCTCGTACGCCTCGTCGAGGTAGCGGGTTTCGAGCCGTCTTTGAACCCGGTGAGGATCGATCTCGGCGCCAAGGAACGTGGCATTCGCCATTGTGGCCGCAAGGGGTTGGGCGCCGCCCATGCCGCCCAGACCGCCGGTGACGACGAGGCGTCCGGCGAGTTGTCCGTCGAAGTGCTTCCGGCCCGCAGCCGCGAAGGTCTCATAGGTGCCTTGGATGATGCCCTGGCTGCCGATGTAGATCCATGAGCCGGCGGTCATCTGCCCGAACATGATCAGACCGCGTTTTTCGAGATCGCGGAAGTAGTCGAACGTGGCCCACGCGGGCACGAGATTCGAGTTGGCGATCAGGACTCTCGGCGCATCCGCGTGGGTCTTGAACACCCCCACGGGTTTCCCGGACTGAACGAGGAGCGTTTCGTCCTCTTCCAGCTTCTCGAGGGCCGCGACGATGGCGTCGAAGGCGTCCCACGAGCGCGCCGCGCGGCCGCTTCCGCCGTAGACGATCAACGCGTCCGGGTCCTCGGCGACATCCGGATCGAGATTGTTCATGATCATCCTGAGGGGAGCTTCCGTCAGCCAGCTCTTGGCCCTCAGGTCGGTTCCGCGCGGTGCGCGGACGGGACGTGGACCGCTCATAGGTTTTCACCTCCAGGGAAAGCCGCGGCTTTCGCCGCTCGCGTCAGGGCGCCGGAGCGCATCAGCGCGCGCACCCGATCAATGTCATTCTTCATGATGCGATCCTGATCCCAAGGGGGGATCGCTTCTTTCAGCACCTCGTAGGCCGCCGCCGCGCCGCGGCCCGGCCGGAGATCGTCACCGCCCAGGTGAAGGGCTTGGCGCGCCGCCAAGAATTCGATCGCGAGGACGTGAGCCGTATTCTCCGTCACCTGGGTGAGCTGCCTGCCCGCGATGGGAGCCATGCTCACGTGATCCTCCTTGTTCGCCGACGTGGGGATGCTGTCCACGCTGGCGGGATGGCAGAGGCTCTTGTTCTCCGACACGAGGGCGGCGGCCGTCACCTGGGCGATCATGAATCCGGAATTGAGGCCGGAATGTTCCGTCAAGAACGGCGGCAGCCTTGAGAGATCCGGGTTGACCATGAACTCGATGCGCCGCTCGCTGATGTTGGCGAGTTCGGCCACCGCCATGGCGCCGTAGTCGAAGGGGAGAGCCAGGGGTTCGGCGTGAAAGTTTCCAGCCGAGATCACTTCGCCCGTCTCCGGGAAAATCAGCGGGTTGTCCGTGACGGCGCCCGTCTCTCTCTTCAGAACCTCTCCCAAATGACGCAAGGCGTCGCGCGCGGCGCCGTGGACCTGGGGGATACAACGCAAGGAGTACTGATCTTGGACCCTTCCGCAATCCGCGTGACTGGCCACGATCTCGCTGTCGGCCAGCAATGCCCGCATGTGCGCGGAGGTCTCGGCGTGTCCCGGGTGAGGGCGGACGCCCGCGACCTTTTCGTCGAAGGGTTTCACGGAGCCTCTCAAAGCTTCGAGGGTCAAGGAGGCGGCCAGGTCCGCGTGGTCGACGAGAGAACACCCCTCCAGGTAGGCGACGAGCCCGAGAGCGCACGAGATCTGGGTGCCGTTGATCAGGGCCAAGCCCTCCTTCGCCTGCAAGGTGAGGGGTTCAAGACCGGCCCGTCGAAGTGCCTCCCCGGAGGAGAGCACTTCCCCTTCGAACTGCGCCTCCCCC
>DRQF01000065.1 GCA_011369445.1 Planctomycetota bacterium
CAACACCGCGAACGACATTTCCCCGGCGGCAGAATGGCGGTCCCAAGGCCTGAGTCCGAACTGACGCCTGTCGTGCCACTTAAGGAGATTGTGCGAGGCCTTCCAGGAGCGCCATCCAGGCGGCACTGCCCTTGCTCCCTGGATGGATGTCCTCCGTGTGAGGCGCTTCCGGGTATGCACCTGGGCCCCTCGCCGGGAGAGAAGGCAAGCGTTCGCGAGTCCCATCTCCTGATTCTTCAAGACCAAGGAAATGAGGATCTATTCATGAAAACGATCATGTCAATCGCGGTGATCATGGGTTCCCTGATGCTGCTCGCCGCCGTGGCCTCCGCCCACGGCGGACGGTTCCCCGGCACGGCGGGAGTGGGCTCCGCCGGGGGGTTCGTTCCCGCGGGCACCGGCACCCCCAGCCCTAGCCCCGGCCCCGGCCCCGCCGGCGGCGGCTCAACCCCTTCTCCCACCACCGGCGGCACCACCACCGGCGGCATCTCGACGCCTGCTCCCACGGCGGGCCCCGTCCGTCCGGGGGGCGTTCCCACCGGCGGCGGCGGACTCCCCGTCGGCGGCGGCTTCACCGGAGCGATCAAGAAACGCCGTTCGGACGCCGGCACCAGTTGGGCAGCGTGGTGGTTCTTCAATGACGACCGGTTCCTCAATCTGAAGGCCAAGGTCCGCTCCCAGGAGCAGGACACGGACACGTCGGACCTCTTCATGTCGCCCGGCGCGTCGGACACCATCGTCAAGGTGCCCGCCAAGAAGATTCGGGAGAAGGTCAATCCGGCCCTGGAGTATGCCCTCGGCGACGACTTCTTCGACACCCGCGCCGCGGCGGCCATCGCGCTTGGCAAAACGGGCTTCCCCGAGAACATCGCCCACATCCTGAAGGCGGTCTCGGATGACGATCATCGCGTCAGGGAATCCGCCTGCCTTGGCCTCGGCATCCTCGGCAACAAGGAGGCCGTGCCCTTCCTGATCCACGTCATGCAGAACACCCGGGAAGCCAAGAAGGCCCTCGGGCGGGGCACGGGCGACGTCCTCACCCGGACGCGTGCCTTCGCGGCCTTGGGCTTGGGTCTCATCGGTGATCGCACCGACATCAGCGGCACCCAGGCCGTGTCCGCTCTCATCGACATGATCAAGAACAACGAGAACGGCAGCCGAGATCTCCAGGTCGCCCCCCTCACCGCTCTCGGACTCATGAGGGCGACCGAGGCGGTGCCATTCCTGATCGACTTCGCGAAGGATCAAGAAAACGGTGCCTGGCAGCGGGCCTACGCGATCACCGCTCTCTCGAAGATTGGCGATCAGGCCGCGAAGGACGTCCTCGTCAAGGGGCTTCGCGACAAGCAAAACGCCGTGGTTCAATCCTCGGCGATGGGCCTTGGCCTTCTCACGCCCGCGGACGACAAGAAGACCATCGCTGCCCTGCAAAGGACGGTCAGGCGCGGACGCGACCTTGCGGCCAAGAACTTCGCCATCATCTCCCTCGGGCAGATCGGCGGCGTCTCGAACCGCAACTTCCTCGTTCGGTTGGTCAAGAAGGGCAACAAGTTCGAGAAGACCTTCGGTGCCCTCGCCCTCGCCGTGTACTTCAACAACCAGAAGAACGCGGGCGACCCCGAGCGCCGAGACGTGGCCAAGATGCTCCACAAGGCCTTCAACGGAGCCAAGGATCCCATCGAGCGCGGCGCCTATGCGATCTCCCTCGGGATCATGGGCTACGACACGGCCGCTCCCGACATCCTGAAGACTCTTCTGAAGGGGGGTCAGGCCAGCATGCGGGCTCACCTGTGCGTGGCTTTGGGGCTCATGCGCTACGAGAAGTCCACCAAGGACATCCAAGACATCGTCAAGGAGAAGGGCGACGTCGACCTCCGTCGCAACGCCGCCATCGCTCTCGGTCTCATGGGTGACAAGGGCGCCGTGGATGAACTGAAAAAGGAAATCCAGGACTCGGCCAACAGTCAGGCTGTCCAGGGCGCGGTCGTCCAGGGCCTGGGCTTCATCGGCGACGTCAGCGCCGTCGACACCTTGGTGCAGATGGTCAAGGAGCGCTCCAAGTTCAAGGACGTGACCCGCGCCTTCGCCGCGGTGGCCTTGGGGCTTTTGGGTGACAAGGACTCGATCTCGGTCATCGACCACATCGCCGAGAACAGCAACTACATCATTCGGACCGACGCCATCGGAGAGGTCCTCACGATCCTGTGAGGCTCCTCCCTGGGTCCTGAACAATAGCGTCAGGCGTCCTCGGCCCTCCCCCGCGGGGGAGGGCCTTTTCATCGGCGTCGTTACATCTGCGGAACGTTGTGTCCTCCTGGTAACAACACCCCGCCCGAGATGGCGTCGAGATCACCGCGAGGAACAGGCACCCACCGACTCACCATCCCTAACAGCCTGCCAATAAGCAACTTGGGGAGCTCATAAAAACCCCACCTTTTCCCTCCCGGATCACACTCCACGGCACTCGGATTGCTTCTCATAGGTCGTCCTCCGTGCGAGGCGTCCCCGAACGCGTGTTCGGGCGTCTCGACGGGAGAGAAGGCGAGCTCTCGCGAGCCGCTCTCCTGGACTTTGGAGAAACAGGAAATGAGGATCAAACCGTGAAAAAGATTTTGTATCTTGCATCGTTCATGGGGCTCTTCCTGCTGCTCGCGAGTGTGGCTTTGGCCCACGGCGGTCAGTACACGGGTCCCGCGGGTGCGGGTTCGGCGGGCGGCTTCGCCCCCGCGGGCACCGGCACCCCCAGTCCCGGCCCCGGCCCCGCCGGAACCGGAACCGGTTCCACCCCTTCCCCCACCACCGGCGGCACCACCACCGGCGGCACCTCGACGCCTGCTCCCACGGCGGGTCCCGTCCGTCCGGGCGGCGTTCCCACCGGCGGCGGCGGACTCCCCGTCGGCGGCGGCGGCTTCACCGGAGCGGCCAAGAAGGGGCGTTCGGACGCCAACACCAGTTGGGCAGCGTGGTGGTTCTTCAATGACGACCGCTTCCTCAATCTGAAGGCGAAGATCCGCTCCCAGGAGCAGGACACGGACACGTCGGACCTCTTCATGTCGCCCGGCGCGTCGGACACCATCGTCAAGGTGCCCGCCAAGAAGATTCGGGAGAAGGTCAATCCGGCCCTGGAGTATGCCCTCGG
>DRQF01000066.1 GCA_011369445.1 Planctomycetota bacterium
AATTCTCGCTCTGAACGAAGAGGCCCGGAAGCTCGCCCCCGAGGACCCCCAGACATGGACTCACCTTGCGATGAGCTGCCATGTCCTCGGCGACCTTGCGCCGAAGGGGAGCGACGCGAGAAGAGCACTCACGACCCGAGCGCTTCAAGCTCTGGCGGACGCTCCGGCGGCGGTGCGCGCGACGTTCAACGCCAAGTCCTTGGCGTTGAACCTGCTTCTCTCGAGAGGCCTGCCCGAGGATCTCGAAGAGGGGCTCCGTAGGGTCCGGAAGCTCCGCGAGGAGTCACCCGAGGTCACCCGATGGGGCGACATCGAAGCCCGGTTTCGAATGGCTCTCGGACTCCCCACGGAATCGCCCAAGAAACGCGCAGCGACCACCAACGACAAACGCCGCACCTTTCTCTACCGCCTCATCGGGGATGTGAGAAGCGGCAACTGATCCCTAGCTCAGTCGTCTGCCGCCGCCGACTTCTCCTGGAGGAGGCGGGCGCGTTCGTCGTCCGCAAGATCGCTATGGCAAGCCGCTTTCTTTCCCTCGGAAGCACCGACCTTAACTCGTGTCTTCGAAGCCAGACGATGGATCTCTTCCGGGGCGAGAACCCCCCGCTGCTCGAGAATGCTTCTTTGTTCCGGTGTCAGCGCGTCGGAGATCTTGGCCTTGCCCGCAGCGAATTTGGGGTCCTTCCCGGACGCGAATTCCTGGATCTCCTTGCTGATCCTCACGCTGCACCAGTCGTGCCCACACATCGCGCAGAAGTCGGTGTCGACATCCAAGTCCTCGTCGTGGAAGGCGCGGGCGAGATCCGGATCGAAAGACAGCTCGAAATGGCGCTCCCAGTTCAAGGCCGCGCGGGCCTTGGTCAATTCGTCGTCGCGGTCTCGCGATCCCGGAATCCCTAAGGCCACGTCCGCCGCGTGGGCGGCGATCTTGTAGGCGACGCATCCCTGCTTTACGTCGTCCTTCTTGGGAAGCCCGAGGTGTTCCTTCGGGGTCACGTAACAGAGCATGGCGGCGCCGTGGTAGGCCGCGGCCGTGGCGCCGATGCAGCTCGTGATGTGGTCGTAACCCGGGAAGATGTCGGTGACGAGGGGCCCCAGAACGTAGAAGGGCGCGCCGTGGCAGAGCCGCCTCTCGAGCTTCATGTTGTACTCGATCTGGTCGAACGGGACGTGCCCCGGTCCTTCCACCATGACCTGGACACCCTTTCTCCAGGCGCGCTCGGTGAGCTGGCCCAAGGCGGCCAACTCGGCGAGTTGAGCTCGGTCCGTGGCGTCGGCGAGCCCGCCCGGTCTGAGGCCGTCTCCGATGGAGAATGTCACATCGTAGCGGCGCATGACATCGCAGATGTCTTCCCAGTGCTCGTACATCAGATTCTGACGGTCGTGATGGATCATCCACTTCGCAAGCAATGACCCTCCCCGACTCACAATGCCGATGAGACGATCGCGGACGAGCGGGAGATGCTCTTTGAGCACGCCGGCGTGGATGGTGAAATAGTCCACGCCCTGACTGGCCTGGTGATCGAGGACCCGCAGGACGGTCTCGATGTCGAGGTCTTCGATCTTTCGACCGATGATCATGGAATAGATCGGGACCGTTCCGATGGGCACGCGGCTCTCGCGGATGATCGCCTCGCGGCAGTCGTCCAGGGGGCCGCCCGTCGAGAGATCCATGACTGTGTCGGCACCCCATCGGACCGACCAGTGCATCTTTTCCACCTCCTCCTCGATGCTGGAGGCCACCGGCGATGCCCCCAGATTGGCGTTCACCTTGGTGAGAGAAGCCCGACCGATGGCCATGGGGTCCAGCTTGTATCCCAGGTGAACCCGGTTCGCGGGGATCACCATGCGGCCCGCCGCCACTTCGTCCCGCACCTGCTCGGGGGTGAGATGGGGTTCGCGCTCCGCCACCCGTTTCATCTCGGGGGTGATGCAACCCAGTCGGGCGAAATCCAGTTGGGTTCGTGGTTCGAACCCGACGGGAGGTTTCCAGGTGTCCCCTTCCTTGACCCAACCTTCGGGCATGAAGTCCCAAGCCGTCTTGGACGAGGGCAGAGGCATCCCGGGAGAGTCCGGAGAGGAGAACGTCGTACGACCGCGAGCGCCGGGATGCAATCCGGGGGGCAGTGCGAACGCACCCGGGTTCGTGCCTTCACGATGACGGGACGGATTGCTCCCCACGGGCGGGAGGGAATACGGAAGGGACGGATCACCTTGGCTGCTCATCATGCTCTCCCAGGGGTGAGCCTGCGCAGTGGAATGACGGGATCGGTCGCCATCCCTGCGCCGGCATGACCCGGATCAGGTTCGAAGGGTCTCATCTCAGCCTCCCCGCGGGAGGCACCCCTTGCGACGACTTTCAGGATACTCCAGGGGGTGGACCGGACAAGAGCACGCCTTGCCGGAACAGGCGCCAGCCCTATCCTCACCCCATGGATCCCATACGCAGCAGCACGCTCCGAATCCTCCCAGCCCTTCTGTGCTTGGTCAGCGCCGCATGCGTGACCCTCGAACCCAAGACCCCATCCCGGAGGCCTGAGACCAAAGAAGCCGCCGCGGCCGCCCGAGGGTCGCGACGCGCGGCCATGCGTGTACAGGGCCAGGGCACCGAACTCGATCTCGACGGAATGATTCTTCGCTTCCCGGATCATGCCGGCTGGAGTGGTCTCCTCGAAGTCGACGAGGGGCGCCTTCGCGTCGGCCGCCTCCGCGTCGTCTACGACGCCGACACGGTGAGGCTCTTCCTCCCTTCGGGCGTCGCCACCCTCCCCCGCCGCCCCGGCCAGCGCTGGTCCGTGCGGCAGGACGGCACCTTCGGCCGCAGCGTCTTCAAGGACTGACCGGTTCCGAAGGCATCGTCATCCGGGGGCGTCCATGGCAAGCTGGGTGTGCAAACCTTGGTGAACCCACATGGAGCTAAACGATGACGCGGCGCATTCTCTTTCTTCTCGGATTTTCCGTTCTGTTGGGCACGGGCCCCCTCACCGCACAACGCACGGTCTATATCGTTCGGCACGCCGAGAAGGCGGTGAAGCCGGGGGAACGTAACCCGGAGCTGTCCGAGGCGGGAAAGAAGCGAGCCCTGGCCCTCGCCAGGACTCTCCGATCGGTGAAGCTCGATCACTGCTTCGCCACCCAGTTCCGGCGCACCCAAGACACGGTGCGACCCGCGGCCAAAGTGGTGGGACTGAAGGTCGAGCGCTACGCCGCCGGCCGCGAGGCCAAGTTCGTGAAATCTCTCCTCGCCGACGTGAAGGGCAAGAACATCCTGGTCGCTGGACATTCCAACACCGTTCCGGCTCTTCTGAAGCACCTCGGCCTCTCGCAAAAGATCCACCTGGATGACGGGGACTACGACGATCTTTTCATCGTCCGTCTGGACGAGAAGAACCGTCCATCCCTGCTCCATCTGCACTACGGCGCCCCCAATCCTAACGAACGGTGACGGCGGGGGCAGAGATCAGAGGGCCCGCTCGAACCATGCGACGTCGTGGTAAGCGCCGAACTTGAAGCCCACCTCGTGATAGGTTCCGATGAGACGGAAGCCGAAGGATTCGTGAAACGCCACGGAACGGGGATTGGGCAAGGTGACCCCCGCATAGGCACGGTGGAGCATCGGCTCGGCCTCGAGCGTCTTCAAGAGTTTCCCATAGAGGTGGCGGCCGAATCCTCGCCCGACCGCGTCGTGGGCCAGGTAGATCGAAGTCTCGACCGACGTGTCGTAGGCGGCTTTCTTTCGGAATCGCGTGCTCGATGCGTAGCCCATCACCACCCCCTCCACGTCGAGAACGAAAAGCCGGTACGGTCCCTCGGGAGCAAAGGCCTCGAACCAAGGGCGGCGAGTTTCCTCCGTGTAGGGCTCGAGATCGAAAGTGATCGCCGTGTTCGCGATGTAGTGGTTATAGATCTCGATGATTCGTGAGGAGTCCGATGGCCGAGCGATTCGAAGATGGGGTTCAGTCATTCTTGCTCTCCTCGAAACGACTCGCCACACCCTTGCGAAGGGCTAGGACGAGAGCTCGCTCAGCGTCGCCCGAATGCGATAGACGGAATGGAGCGGCCACAGGCGCCCGATGTTCTCGGATAGGGGAGTTCTGCGCAACCGCAATCCGTCCCAGTTGCCGGGGGCGTTGGCGCCGCAGGCCATGCTGACCGCGCAGACATATTCCGCCTCCTCGACGAGCTTGCGACAGCGGTCGTCATTGTCCCCGTTGGGGTAGCAGAAACTGGTCACTTCACGACCGATCAACTCTCCGATTCGTACCCGGGAATCCACGATCTCTTCGCGCATGGG
>DRQF01000067.1 GCA_011369445.1 Planctomycetota bacterium
ATACGTCCAAGAAAATGTTTGGCGACGAACTCATTGGGGACACGGACCCGCGGGAGTTCCCGGTGGACAGTGTGTCCTGGGTCGAGGCCGTGGCCGGTCTAAAGCGGGCCGGTTTGCGATTGCCGTCGGAGGCGGAATGGGAATATGCGTGCAGGGCGGGGACGTCGACCCCCTGGTCGTTTGGGGATGATGAAAGAGAATTCCCCAAGTTCGCGAACCTCGCCGATTCGGGGTCCAACCCCCCCGCGCGCACGACGGCGACGGGGAACGACGGGTTTCCTCTGGTCGCGCCGGTGGGGAGGCTTCGTCCCAACCAGTTCGGTCTTCACGACATGCACGGCAACCTTTGGGAGTGGTGCGAAGACCGGTACGGCGCCTATCCGGGGTCGGCGAGGCGATTTCGCAAAGAGCATGACGATCGACTCAAAACGCGTGTGCTGCGGGGGGGGTGTTTCAGCCGGCTGCCTTGGTCGGCGCGCTCTGCCGATCGCAATCGGTATCCGCAGGCGGAGAGGATGAACCTCTGGGGTCTGAGGGTGGCGCGGTCCATCGTTCGAGGGCCCTCCGGCGACAAATGAGTTCCCCCGGTCGCATGGAGCTACGCGATGATCACTCGGGCGTCGCCTAGTCGTTCTTCGTTCCGAAGCGGGGGCCGTACTTGCGGGACTTTCGGAGGGTTTCGAAGGCGGGGTCGTCGGCGAGGGAGGACCAGTCCTTGCCGAGGTTCGAGCGTTCCAGCTGAGTTGCGGCCTTGGAGTTCTTGCCCAGCGCGGCGTAGCAGCGCGCGAGCCGGATGCGGAGATTGCTGCGAACGGCCTTGTTCTTTGAGAGGTTGATGGCGGCCTCGTAGCGGCGCGCGGCGTCGGCCCAGGACGGGAAGGAGGCGAGGAAATCGCCGAAGGCCGCCTGGGCCTGGGCGTTGCGGGCGTTGCGGGCGATCTGGTTACGGAATACTTTCGAAAGTTCGTTCAACCCGGTGCGATCGTCGAAGTTCTTGAAGAGGATTTTCGCCACGTCGACGCGCAACTCCCAGGGGCGTTTGCCGTCGGCGACGACGCGCCGAAGAGGAGCCGCCGAGAGGCTCTTGTTCCGGATCTGTCCCAGGACTTGGGCGGCGATGCGGACGAATTCGTCATTCTCCGACTTGAGCATCCCGTGAAGGCCCTTCATCGCCGCGATGTTCGACGCCATCGGCGCCAGAGCGTGAAGGGCGCTGATGACGACCTTCGCGTTGGAGTCCTGCAAGAGCTTCACGACCTCCTTGGCATCCTGAGGACGACCGAGAAGGGCCAGCCCTTCCAAGGCTGCGATGCGGATCTGGGCGGACGTCGACGTGAGCCCTGCGATCAGCGCTTCGTGGACGGAGGTGTCGCCGAGGCGTGCGAGGGCGGTGAGGGCCGCGGCGTAGACCTCCGTACGGCTGGAATCGGAAAGGAGGGCCATGAGGGGGGCCCGGGCCGACTCGGAATTCAGATGTCCCAGAAGAACGATCGCCGTGGCGACACGCTTGTCGTTCTTGTCCAAGAGAATGGGGAAAAGCTCCTCGCTCAGCTTCTCAGGCGACACGCATCCCTTTTCGCACGCTTCCAGGAGGGTGCGACCGATCTGATCGAGGACTCCTGTCGAGGACTCCTTGCGGAAGGCCGCCACGAGGGGGGGAATCGCCCCAGGGCCGAGTTCCGCCAGGGCGCTCCGTTCCTCGGCCAATCGGTCCTCGGTGACGAGGATGCCTTTTTGGCGGAAAAGAACGAGGGCGCTTCGGACCCGCGCCTCGATGGCCCGAGTCCGGCGAGCCACTTCGGCTTCGGCCTCCTTACGGATGGTTTCGATGGAGGGGGACCCGTCCTGCCCCAGGGCAGGCTGGACGACGAATCCCACGCCGAGGGCAAGAAGGACGATCCGAATCGAATTCATGGTCACCAGAGTTAGATCTCCGCACGCGGGCTCGCGAGGATGATCTTAGCCTCTTGGGCGCTCGCAGGTCAAAGAACGGCCGCAATGGCTTTCACGGCCCTCTGGGCGTCGGCGTCGGAGAAGTCCAGCACCGGGCGGAACCTCAGTGAACGGTCGCCACACGGGAGCATGATGACCTGGCGCTCGTCGTAGAGACGTTTCTGGACGGCGTCCCGTTCCCGGCCGTCGGCCAGATCGAAGGCGATCATGAGGCCTCGGCCGCGCACGTTGCTGATGCGACCCGTCCCTTTCGCCACGTTGCGGAGGTCCGTCAGGACCTGGTTTCCGATCTTCGCGGCGTTCTCGAGGAGGTTCTCCTCCGCGATGATCCGGATGTACTGCTCGCTGCGCACCATGTCGACCAGGTTTCCGCCCCAGGTGGAATTGATCCGACTGGACACGTGAAAGACGTTCTCCTCGATCTCGTCGACCCGCTTATTGGCTGCGATGCCGCAGACCTGGCTCTTCTTTCCGAAACAGAAGATGTCGGGTTCGACGCCCAACTGCTGCCACGCCCACCATGTGCCGGTGAGGCCCATTCCGCACTGGACCTCGTCGAAGATGAGAAGCGCGTCACGTTCGTCGGCGATGGCACGCAACGCCTCGAGAAAGCGCGGACGGAAATGATTGTCGCCGCCTTCGCCCTGGATCGTCTCGACGAGGATGGCGGCGATCAAGTCGGGCCGCTCGTCGAAGTGGCGACGGATATCCGCGAGGACCTTGTCTTCTTCCTCGGTCATCTTTTGGCGCACGTCCAGGTCGTCGGCAGGGAAGACCTCGGCGGGAACCGCGACACGGGGCCAGTCGAAACGGGGGAAGTATTGGTACTTGCGAGGATCCGACGTGTTCGTGAGGGAAAGGGTGTAACCGGTCCGTCCGTGGAAGGCCTTTTCGAAGTGGAGGATCTGCAGGTTTTCCTCGTCGGGACCGCCTTTCTCCTGGTTGCGGCGATACTTCCAATCGAAGGCGGTCTTGAGGGCGTTCTCGACCGCGAGCGCTCCGCCTTCCACGAAAAACAGATGACTCCTGTGCGATTCGGGGACACAGGTCTCGGCGAAAGTCTGCACGAAGGAAGCCATTTGCACCGTGTAGATGTCGGAATTCGTCGGTTTGCACGCTGCGGCCTGCATGAGGTCTTTCAGGAATCCCTCGTCCTTCATGCGCGGGTGGTTGAAGCCCAAGGGCTGGGACGCGAAGAAGCTGAAGAGGTCCAGATACTTCGTCCCCGTGCGTGCATCGAACAGCCACGCTCCCTTGCTCTTCGCGAAGTCGAAGACCAAGGGAAGTCCGTCCGCCAACATGTAGCGGGAGAGCACCTCGTGGACCTCCTTCGGGTCGATTTGGCTGGACGTCGGCGTTTTGGTGGGCTGGGTCATGGTCGGATCCTCGGTCGATGGCGTCGGTGAGTCGGGGGTGTCCCGGGCGCAGGGAGGCTATCTCCGAAGGGTGGCCTGCGTCAACCCCGATCGTCCTCGATCTCGCATCGGCTTGCCCCCGTCTCGGCCCGGCTCTATCGTGCCTCCACGCCCCCAGACCCGTCCCCATTCGTCCGGGCCGGGCAGCGCGGGGTTTGGAGCCGAACCATGCGGATTCTCCTGGCGGATCGCCTGGACCCGGCGGCGCAGGATCGAGCGCGCGCGCTGGGCCTGGAAGTCGAAGACCGGGCGGGACTTTCCCGCGAAGAACTCCTGGAGGCGATTGCCGGCTTTGACGGCCTCGTCGTCCGGTCGCGCACTTCCGTCGACGCCGACGTGCTGGCACGGGCGGATCGTCTGAAGGTGGTGGGCCGGGCCGGCACGGGTGTCGACAACATCGACGTGAAGGCGGCCACCCGTCGCGGCGTCTTGGTCATGAATACGCCCGGCGCCAACAGCAACTCGGCCGCGGAGCATGCCCTGGCGCTTCTGCTCGCCCTGTGTCGGCGGGTTCCCGCGGGGGATGCTCGCGTAAGATCCGCCGGTTGGCGTGACGGCGCGCTCACTGGCCTCGAGGTTCAGGGGAAGACCCTCGCCATCATCGGTCTCGGGCGGATCGGCCAGCTCGTCGCGGCAAAGGCCCAGGGGCTCGGTATGAAAGTCATCGGCTTCGATCCCGTGACGTCCGCCGAGGCTGCCGCCCGATTCGGCGTTGAATTGTTGCCTCTTGAGGAGACGCTTCGTCGCGCGGATGCGGTCACCCTCCACGTTCCTCTCAACGAAAGCACCCGTCATTTCATCGACGAGGCGGCCATGGACTCGATGAAACCGGGTGCTCTCCTCGTCAACTGCGCCCGTGGAGGGCTCATCGACGAGGACGCTCTTGCCCGGGCGCTGGAAGAGGGCCATCTCGGCGGCGCGGCCCTCGACGTTTTCGAGACCGAGCCCCCCACGGAATCGCCCCTGCTCGCTCTCGAGAATGTGATCCTCACCCCGCATTTGGGCGCGTCGACGCGGGAGGCCCAGCGGCGCGTGGCCGTGGAGATCGTGGAGGCCATGGCGGCCCATCTGCTCGAGGGCTCGACGGAGGGCGCCCTAAACGCCCTCGCCCGAGGCGATCTGACCAAAGACGAGCTGCGGCCGTTCTTTGAACTCGCGGAAAGGCTGGGCCGCATCACCGCCGGCCTGGAGGGCGACTTCGGCCATCTGACGGCACGATACTACGGGGCCGAGGCGACGGAACTCGCTCGGGCTCTCACGGCCCACTTCCTGAAAGGGTTCTTGGGTGCCTTCCTCGACGAAGACGTCCACGAACTGGCGGCCCTCGACCTTGCACGGGAGCGAGGCATGGTGGTGGACGAAGTCCTCCGCGACGAGCATCGTTCCTTCCAAAACCTTCTGTGGTACACGATGGAGGTGGGGGAGAAGCAGCGCAGCCTCGCGGGGACGCTTTTCGGCAAGAACAGTCTCCGCCTCGTTCGCGTGGCCGGCATGAATCTCGATGCGGTTCCCGAGGGCTGGATGCTCCTCGTGACGAACCGGGATCGTCCAGGTGTGATGGGACACACGGCCACGGCGCTCGGCGAGGCGGGCGTCAATATCGGCAATCTGTCTCTGGGCCGTAGGCGGGAGACAGGGGAGGCCTTGGCCATTCTCAATCTGGATTCTCGTCCTCCGGCCAGCGTGTTGGCCTCGATTCGCCAGATCGACGGGGTGGAAGACGTCCGGCTCATCAACGTGGAAGGAATCCGATGATTCACGGTTTCAAGCCCTTGCGCTATTCCGACGCCGCCGGCTCGCTCCAGAACTTGGTGAGCCAGCCTTACGACAAGATTCCCCCGGACGAGAAGGCCCGCCTCGAGGATGCCTCGCCCCACAACGTGGTCCGCTTGATTCGCGGCGAGACCTCGCCCGACGATACGCAGTGGTACGCCGGCGTGAGGCCGCGCGTGGAGGCGTGGTTGAAGGAGGGGGTCCTCGTCCAGGATGAAACGCCCTCGCTCTACGCCTATCGTCAGCGATTCACCGCGCCCGACGGGACCGTCCACACCCGGACGGGCGTCACCGGCGTCTTCGATCTCGCTCACGAGGACAAGGTTCTTCACCACGAGCGCACTCACGGGCGAGCCAAGATCGATCGATTGCGCCTCCTCGAAGCGTCGGAGATTCACTTTGGTCAGATCTTCCTCGTACGTCACGAAGGGCCTTCCCTGCCCGTCGCCGACCTCCCCGATTTCGAGAGTGCTCCCATCGTGAAGGATCGCGACGGCGCCGAACACAGCTTCCAAAGAATCGAGAATCCGGATCTCGTCCAAGGCCTTGAGGAGGCGTTCGCCTCATCCGGTTTCGTCATCGCTGACGGACACCACCGCTTCACCGTGGCCACGCAGTACGCGAAGGATCATCCAGCCTGCGCCGGCAAGCAGCAGGTGATGGTCACCGTCGTGGATGTGGACGACCCCGGTCTCGTCGTGCTCCCCACCCACCGGCTCCTCTCCGGCTTGCCCACGGAGCGCACCATGGGAATCCTG
>DRQF01000068.1 GCA_011369445.1 Planctomycetota bacterium
GGCAAGACTGCTGCCGGACGACGACTGGACGGCCGGGAGTGGATGGAATGGCCAACCGGCAACTAGCACCCGCGAAAACATTAGGAGACAGTCATGACGATCCACGTGGACCTCGCCGGCTTGTGGCAATGCGTCAAGGAAATGGGCGCCGAACCCACCGATTTCACCTTGAACCGTCACGGGGAGGACGACATGCAGGATGACTTCCGAGGAGAAGAGCTTTTCGAGATCGCGTTGCAGCATGGACTGGACCTCCATGCCTTCGGCGGCGACGACGAGTTCGTGGTGATCGGTTCCGAGAGGTCCATTCGGAACCTTCGCAGGCTGATCGAGCGCATGGAACACCACGGCAAGCTGCCCGAAGGGGCCCACGACGCCTTCTGAGGAATGACGAATGAACCACGAAGAGATCATTCGAAACCGCGCACACCTGGATCCGGACGGCCGCCACGAGGTGTGCCCGGACGGCACCTCCTCGAACGGAACAAGCCGGCGTTGCGATGGCGTCCTGCTCTTCGCGATGCGGGACCGCCACCACGCCTTCAGCCTGGACCTCGAGACGGTGCTGTCCTGCTTGGCCATGGCCGAGGCGGAGGGCGAGGTTCCCGAACTACCGGACGCCTGGTGGCAACTGGTCCGCAACCGATACAATCTGGGGTGATTCGAAAACCATGGCGAATCCAACCAGATGCGATTCTTCAAGCTCCGTCCAGAGGATACGGACATGATGCTCATCGACCGGGAACGCTTCGAACTGGCGACCCGAAAGATGCCCCCATGGTATCAACCCTCCAGCTCGGGCAATGAACTCTCTCAGTTTGCTGTCTGCCCGGCGTGCGACAATCCGATCCAGGTCATCGGGTTGTACCGATTGCCCAAGGGCCTTGCCCATCCTTACGGCAAGCACGCGAACCGGAGCGTGCCGGGGCTCGCCATGCTCGACGTCGAACGCAGGGACGCCTGCCCCTATTTCATGCCGAGGAAACCGGACAGGCACGCGCGGCGCAGGGAATCCGATCCATTCGCGAGAAAGATCCTCCGGACCGTCATCGAGCAGTTCGACCGGATCGCCTACGTGCTCGAGAAGGATACCGGGGTACGCCTGTCCAAAAAGAAGCTTCAGGAAATGCTTGCCTCGTACCGGAGGATGCAGGGCCACCGCTACGTCGGCGCGAATCTGTTGAACGTCCCCTGGATATTCGCCTACATGACGAAGGCGGTGTCACTCTACGGCCAGAAGATCGTCGACAACCCCGAACTTGCGGAAGCCATCGAGCGGGAACTGCCGCATGCTGCGCTGGACCACCATGCCCGGATCACCAACCGGGATTCAAGCTACGTCGACATCAACGCCAGCTTCATTTCGCATGACTGCCGTGCCGCATCCGACGGCCAGGTGGTCGAGGAAATGATCTTTTGCGTCGTCACGACCCGGTACCGAAAGCCGATGGAAATCTACCGCAAGTCCATTCGATTCGACGTGGAACGCTTCCACCGTCTCATCAAGCACTCGGACCATGCCCAACGTCGGCGGGATCTGGTCGAACTCGCGCGCCGTGAGCTGGGCGATCTGCTCGGAAATTCGTCGTGACCCGCCTCTTTCTCTGCGAGAAACCCGCCCAGGCCCGCGACATCGCGGCCGTGCTCGGCGCCCGCTCGCGTGGCGACGGCTGCCTGCGGGGTCGCGACCTGATCGTCACCTGGTGCGTGGGGCACCTGCTCGAGATGGATCCGCCCGAGGCCTACGGCGATGAACTCAAGCGCTGGCGGCTCGAGACGCTGCCCATCCTGCCCGACCGCTGGAAGCTGCATCCGCGCAAGGGGGCCGCGAAACAGTTGAAGATCGTCGGTCGACTCCTGAAGGAGGCCTCGGAGGTGGTGGTGGCCACCGACGCCGACCGGGAGGGCGAGACCATCGCCCGCGAGGTCCTGGACCGGTTCGGATGGAAGGGCCCCATCCTGCGCCTGTGGTTGTCCGCCCTGGACGAGGCAAGCATTCGCAAGGCGCTCGGCAACCTCCTGCCCGGCGAACGGACGCGGCCGCTCTATCTCGCGGGTCTGGCGCGCTCTCGCGCGGACTGGATGGTCGGCATGAATCTGACTCGGGCCTACACCATCCTCGGACGCGGCCGGGGCCACGACGGCGTACTCTCGGTCGGGCGGGTCCAGACGCCGACCCTGCGGCTGGTGGTGGACCGCGACCGCGAGATCGAGGCCTTCCGGCCGAAGCCCTACTGGGAGGTGGTGGCGATGCTCGAGAAGGACGGCACGCCCTTCCCCGCCCGGTGGCGACCGGCCGGCGATTTCGTCGATGACGAGGGGCGTTGCCTGCGCGAGCAAGCCGCCCGCGAGGCCCTGGAGCGGATCCGGAACCGGACCGCGACCGTCAGGCATACGGAGACGAAACGTTGCCGGGAGGCCCCGCCCCTGCCCCTCGATCTCGGCACCCTGCAACAGGAGGCCTCGAGGCGCTGGGGCCTGGGCGCCCAACAGGTGCTCGACATCGCGCAGAGCCTGTACGAGACGCACAAGGCGACCACCTATCCCCGCACGGACTGCGCCTACCTGCCCGAGAGCATGCTCGGGGAAGCCAGCCAGGTCCTCGAGGCCCTGACCGCCTCCGACCCCGACATCGAGGCCGTGGTCGGCC
>DRQF01000069.1 GCA_011369445.1 Planctomycetota bacterium
CACCGCTGCAATCGAAGACCACCCCGATTCCGACGGTCAAGGGACCGAGGCAGGAGAATTCCATGGCCCCGCCGCCCCCGCCTCCGGATCCCCCCGGGATGTGGGTGCCCACGTTCGAGACTACGGTCACCCGGTCCCCACCGGCGCCGCCACCGCTACCACCCACCGCCTCGCGCAGAGGCGGAATCATCGCGGCGGGAAAGGGGCCGGGCTGACCGGCAGGCGGTGCCCCCAGCCCCATTCCGTCCATCCCCTGATAGGTCTCGCCTGGTTGAGCAACGTTGAAGGAGAACGTGGACGCGGGCGCGGGGTTGTTGGCGTCATACCCTCCGAAGGAACTGGCACGGCCGCCGCCTCCTCCCGCCGCGGCAAGAAGGAAATTGGGCTCGAGGGCTATCGCCCCACCGCCCCCACCGCCGTAAAGGGGGTTGGCCGTATCCGTGTTGGGTTGATCCCCCGGTCGCGTCGGGTCCATCGCGTCGACGTGTCCGCCTTCGCCGGGAAGTCCCATGGGCGATGCGGTCCCGTCGGTCATGGGAGACGACGTGCCGCCCCGGCCGGCGCCGGGGCCACCCCAGCCACCCAAGCGGCTGCTGGTCGAAGAAGGCGGCGCCGTTCCGCCATTGACGCCCGGACGTCCTCCACAATCCACGACGACCCCGTCGTGGATGAGGATTGCTCCTTGACATCGCGTGATAGCGGGACGATTGCTCTCGCCCGGGGGCTGGTCGGTGGTCCCCGTGAATTGCAACGTGACGCCGAGATTGAGCATGTCGCCCACCGTCAGACTCGTGAAGTTGAAGACGCCCGGATGGTTGACCGGCAGTTGGTCCGTGTTGATGACGAGCGAGGTGTCGAAGACACCGACGCCGTCGGAACCGTCTCCGAGAAGATCGCCGACGAAGACTGCATTCAAGGCCCCTGAGCCGTCCCACAGGACGGCGCCTTGGGTCGACGCCCGGTTGGCCGTCGAGTCGAAGCTCTCCTGAAACACCTGGGTCACGGGGTCGTTGTTGTCCTGAATCGTGAACAGAAGATCCGATGAGCTGGCCGCGTCCCCGTTCAGGTCGGTGACTCCGTTGAGGACGACCTGGAACACGTCCCCGTCCGCGAGAGGAAGCTGGGTGTTCAGAACGATGCGCGAGCGAAGGGGATCGGAGAGACTCCCCGCCTGGAAAAACGTCACGGTGAACGCCTGGGGAACCGGCCCCTGGGGGTTCGCCGTCGTGTTGAGGAGCGATACGGTGTTGACATTGACGGTGGCCGGGTCGAGCGCCTGATCGAAGTCGAGGGTGATCTGGGATCCCCCCGTCGCCCCCGTCAAGTCACTCTGGAGAGTCAAGGGGGCCGTCCCGCTCATCAGCGGCGTCGTCGCCACGACGGCAGGCGCCGTGGGAACAGGATCGAAGTAGGGGGAGGACCCTGGGCAACTCTTGACGGTGAAGCAGGCGCTGACGGTGGTGGGAATCGCCGCGCCGCCGGCGAGAATCATCGACGTCGCCATCCCGTCCATCCCGTGGATGATGACGGAATACTCCGTGTCCGCGGCGAAGCCGGCCGCGCACGGTTGTTGGGGGTCGGACGGCGCCGTGGCCTCGAAGTGAACCAGCCTGGGGTTGCTGGGGTCGACGCGAAAGACACCCTGAGCGGGTTGCTGGTTCTGCACGTCGAGGATCTCGATGCTCCCCCCCGCGGCGGTGCCGACGGGCGGAAGAGTCGAAGGATCGACGGGGGCATTGAAACGAAAGGTCACGCGCGCGTTCACGAACGCACCCGTGGGACAGCCCGCGGGTTGGGGACCGTCCTTGACGAAAATGGCGCCGCCGGTTCCCGCGACTTGGATATCCAACAGGTCAAAGGGGCCTCCGCCTCCCCCACCGCCACCGCAGGAGGACAGGAGGATCATGCACGTCATCCCGGCAAGGATGGTCAGACGTGAGGTCGTCATGGTCGATTTTTCCTTCCGCCCGTTCGAAGTTGAACGGGCCCAAGTCGAATGAGTTGAAACGTCAATTCGAAATGCGGTGCCTAGATCTCGCTGACGGGAAGTCTACACCAAAACGTCGGCGAAATGGAAGGAATGGGTCCCAAGACTACGGCCGACCGCTCCGCCCTAGATGTTTTCCGTAAGGTCGGCGAGGGCGACCAACTCGAGGCCCAATTCCTTGGCGGCCTCGAAGATGCGCTCATCCCGGTAGAACTCGTCATAGACGATGCGGCGAATGCCGGCGTTGGCGATGAGGCGGAAACAGGGCCAACAGGGCGAGGACGTGACGTAGATCGTGCCGTTTTCCACGGACTTCCCGTGTCGGGCGGCCTGGACGATGGCGTTGGCCTCCGCGTGGACGGTGCGCACGCAGTGTCCGTCCTCCATCAGATGCCCCACGTCGTCGCAGTGGGCCAGACCGGCGATGGAACCGTTGTAGCCCGTGGAAACCACGAACCGATCCTTGGCGATGACGGCGCCCACGTGCTTCCGCTCGCACGTGGAGCGCCGAGACGCCACGCGGGCCAGTTCCATCAGGTATTCGTCGAACGTCTGTCGAGCCATAGGCCCATGATAACCGAATTCGACAAGGATGAGGGAGTCTCCCGGCCCGCGGTCAGAGAATCGTGACTTCAAACGCCGCGGTGAAGACCGAAACGCAGGGAGAGCCCACGGGCTGGCCCACGGCCCCCTGGAAACCGATCACCGAGCCGGCCGCCGCCGGCGGAATGATGGTGGACTGGGAAAGGTTCCCGTTGACATCCAGGGTGTAGAAGAGACTCTGCGGGAACGTCGAACCGTCGAAGACGAGGATGAGATCGGAGAACGTCGGTGGCGTCCCCAAATCGACGGAACCGAAACACGGTACGACGAAACCCGAGGTGTTGATGGGACCTGCAAGGAGCAGGACCGGGAATCCGGCCGGCCCCGACCATTCGAGATCCAGGTTGGAGCCCGCGAACACCACGACATCGAAAGGCCCGGCATCCACGTTCTCACCCTGACGGTTGATCTCGAGCCTTGCATCCGTCGAATTAGGTTGACCCGTGCCGGCGCCCGGCGACGTGGTCTTGAAGTTGTCGAAGGCCAGACCGATGCCGGCACCAGATCCGGTAAACGCGATGCGAAGTTGAGCGATGAGCGGCGCCCCCACGTCGAAAGTGAACTGTGACGCCGATCCGTTGCCGGCCGTCCCCAGAATGACCGTGTCGAGGACGAGCCCCATGGCGTCCTTTGCCTCGACGGTCCACTCCTCCGAGAAATCGATATCGAGAATGATCCCGCTGGCGCCGGAGACCGGGCTCACGAAGTCGACGAGCATCGGGGGCGGTGCCGCGCCGACGGAGCCGTCATCGGTCAGAAAGAACTGTCCGGCATCAACGCCCGGAGCCGGAGTGTCGGGAGCCCCGAATCCCACAAAGGCCGTTTGCGGCGCTCCCACCTGGGCGAGTCGAGGAACGCCTCCCCCCTCGAGGCTGAAGGAGAAACCCAACGTGGCTTGGAACTGGGTCGAGATCAAGAGACCGTCCGAGGGCACGCCTCCGGGGATGAACTCGAAATCGATGAAGCTCTGAGCGAAGGACGGGACGGAGAAGGCCGTCACGAGGGTAAGGATCTGGAGTGTGGTTTTCGTCATCATGGGACTCGGGACCTCCGGGGGGAAAGATGGTCCTGTCCCACTTCCGCGGAGACGAGGACAGTTGGTACTTCGAGGCAGTAAACCATGTCGGACATGACATATCAAGCCCATTGTGAGGTCACGCCGACCTCGCGAGGCGTCAGGAGAGGTCGAGCGCGCGGCGGAGGCTTCCGTGGGCGGCGTCAAGCTGGCGGCGGGCCTCGCCGACGGAGCACCCCTTCTTCAGCATCAAAACAGCCAGGCGGACGTCCCCCTCGGCCAGATCCAACGCCTCTCCCACTCCGTCTGTCCGTTCGGCCAAGCGAGCGATCAGGCGTTCGGCCCGCCGTCGCAACTTCGCGTTGGTGGGGCGTACCCCCACCATCCAGTGACCGAAGGTGCGTCCCAGACGGACCATCACGGCGGTCGAGATCATGTTGAGGACCATTTTTTGGGCCGTTCCCGCCTTGAGGCGTGTCGAACCCGCCAGGACCTCCGGCCCCGTTTCCGCGAGAATCACGTCATCGGCCGCATCGGCGAGGGGCGAGGACGGGTTGCAGACGAGAGCGCCGCGGCGGGCGCCGACGGCGAGGGCGGCCTCCAAGACACCCAAACACCACGGTGCGCGCCCGCTGGCGGACACGGCGAGCACATAGTCACCTTTCCCAACCCCCGCTTCCCGGGCGGCCGCTCGCCCGGCCGCCCGGTCATCCTCGACCCCTTCCTTCGCATGGATGAAGGCTTCCGCGCCCCCCGCGAGATGGCCCTGATAAAGATCCGGGTCGACGCCGAATGTCGGCACGCACTCCACGGCGTCGAGGAGAACGAGACGACCGCTCGTACCGGCGCCAAAACCGTGGAAACGCCCACCGTCTTTCAGACACCGAGCCACCGCGTCCACGACGACGCCAACGGATGGGATGGCCTCTCCCACCGCGTCCACGGCACGGCGATCCTGGGCATTCATCGTCCGAAGAAGTTCCTCCGTGGGGAGCAGATCCAAAGCCTCGCTCTCCGGCAAACCCTGTTCGGTGGGAAGAGCGTCCAGATGATCGTCGTGCATGGGGGGAGTCTTCGTGGGAGCCCTTCCCTTGTCAAGCGACACCCCGTGGGCGACGATACCGCCCATGAATCCCTCCGGCTTTCCTCATCGTTTAGTCCTCGTCCCCGGCCTCATTCTTCTCACTCTCATAGGCCTGATCCGGGCCGCGACGGCACAGCAGACAAGGCCGCCCAACGTCGTCTACATCCTGGCTGACGACTTAGGCTGGGGCGAACTCGGCTCCTACGGGCAGACGAAGATCAAAACCCCAAATCTGGATCGCCTCGCGAGACAGGGCATGCGCTTCACCCGCCACTATGCGGGCGCGCCCGTCTGCGCTCCGTCCCGTTGTGTACTCATGACGGGACGTGAACTCTCCAAGGCGGAGATTCGGGGAAACAAAGAAGTCAAACCTGAGGGGCAATGGCCGATCTCCGCCGACGCCTTCACCGTGGCCGAGTTCATGAAGTCTCAGGGATACGTCACCGGGGCGACGGGCAAGTGGGGCCTCGGTCCCGTCGAGAGCGCGGGCGACCCCAACGCCCAGGGCTTCGATCTCTTCTTCGGCTACAACTGCCAGCGTGAAGCCCACAACCTCTATCCGAGCCACCTCTGGCTGAACCGGGAGCGCTACCTGCTGAACAACCGCCGCTTCCGTCCCCACCAGAAGCTGAAGAAGCCCCTGGCTTCCTACGCCCGCTTCGAGGGCAACCAGTACGCTCCGGAGCTCATCGCCGAGATGGCTCTCGCCTTTCTGAGGGAACACAAGGATGAGCCCTTTTTCCTCTACGCGCCGTTCGTGGAGCCCCATCTCGCCCTCCAACCGCCCCAGGAGTGGGTGAACCTCTACCCCAAGGCCTGGGACGACAAGCCCTATCTCGGTCACCGCGGCTACCTCCCCCACCCGCGTCCCCGCGCCGCCTACGCGGCTCTCATCAGCCATCTGGACGACCATGTGGGCAAGATCCTGGATCTCCTCGAGGAGCTGGGGCTGGAGGAGAACACCCTCGTCATGTTCTCGAGCGACAACGGCCCCACCCACGACGTGGGCGGCGTCGACACGACGTTCTTCAACAGCTCGGGAGGTCTTCGGGGCAGGAAGGGCAGCGTCTACGAAGGCGGGCTCAGGGTGCCCTTCATCGCCCGCTGGCCGGGGCACATCACACCGGGGACCACGTCCGATTTCGTCTCGGGCTTCCAGGACCTCTTCCCGACTCTGGCCGATCTCGTGGGCGCGCCACGGCCCGAGGGGTTGGACGGCGTCAGCATGCTACCGGCCCTTTTGGGCAAGGCCTCCGGCCCGCGGACCCAGCCCATGGTCTGGGAGTTCTTTGGCTACGGCGGACAAAGGGCCGTGATCGATGGCCGGTGGAAAGCGGTCCAAAGGGGCCTACGTCGTAAGAAGGGCCCCTTCCCGCTCGAGACCTACGACCTCGCGACCGATCCCTTCGAGCAACACGACCTCACCTCCGAACGACCGGATCTCGCTCGACGCTTGAGGGCCATCATGCTCCGTGAGCGGACCGACAACCCCGTCTTCCCGGTCCCAGCGAGGAAGCGGTAGTGGAGGGCCACGTCAGCGCGGCGCCTTCAGCGTGTGACGCCCCGCCGCGAGGCGGGGCAAGGTCTGGCTCTTCCCGTTCGGCCACAGGATGCGGATCTTGGTGGCCGCGTCGTCGGCGCCCAGCCCGAATGTGAGGACGGCCTCGCTGGTGGAGAGATAGCTTCCGCCGGCACCGAGGATCTGATCTTGCCGTCCCGCAGAAGTCTCTAGGGTCACCCGCGCGCCCAGCGCCGCGCTGCGGCCGTCGGCGTCACGAAGATCCAGGCGAAGGAATCGTCCCGCCGGCTTCTCGTTGAGGAAAAGCCTGGGGCGTCCGGCGTTTTCCGTGGCGACGATGTCGAGATCGCCGTCGCCGTCCACGTCAGCCACGGCCAGGCCGCGTCCAACGAAGGGCTTCAGGATATCGGGTCCCAACGATTCACGGCCCAAGCGGACGAAGCGGGACCGGCCATGCCCAGCGGTATTCCAAAAGACTTCCATGGGCTGCGCGTGATGCTGGCTCGCCTGAACGCGACTGATTTCCGGCTCGACGTGCCCGTTCGTGCAGACCATGTCCTGAAAACCGTCCAGGTCGAGGTCGCAGAAGACGAGTCCGAAGGTGAGGCTGTCCCGGGTGGGCGCTCCGATGCCGACACTCGTGGCGTCGTCCACGAAAAGAGGATTCTCGGGGTCCTGGTTCACGTAGAAGGCCGTCATTTCGTTGGCGAAGTTCCCGACGGCCACGGCCAGATCGTCGTTGTTGCGGTAGTGGGATGTGGAAATCCCCATGGCGCCCCGTGCGTTCCCCTTGTCGTCGAAGGCGAAACCGATGTCGGCGCCGATGTCGATGAACCGCCCGTCGCCCAGGTTGCGGAACGCGAAGTTCTGCACGGTGTCGTTGGAGACGAGAAAATCCAACCAGCCATCGTCATCGAAGTCGCAGACGGTCACTCCCAAGGACTTGCCCATGGCGACTCCGGTGGCCGGGTTGAGGCGATGCAGGCCTGCTTTTTCGGCCACGTCCTTGAACGTCCCGTCTCCCTGGTTCTGGAAGAGGAAGGGATGGTCCCCCTGAAACCCCGTGGGCGGACCGTAGGCCCGCGCGAGAGACCCCAAGCTGAAACTCTGAGAGAGGTCGATCTCGGGCGACCAGGTGACGTAGTTCAGAACCATCAGGTCGAGGTCGCCGTCGCGGTCGTAGTCCACGAAGACGGCACCCGTCGACCAGTGATCTCCGCCGCCGACGCCGGCGTGCCGAGTCACGTCCTCGAAGCGCTTGCCATCCACGTTGCGGAAAAGATGGTTCTCGCCCACGGCTGTGACGTAGAGATCTGGCCACCCATCACCATCGAAGTCCCCGACGGCGGTCCCCATGCCGAAGAAGCAAAGATCGAGCCCCACATCCTTCTCGGCGCGGCGAAACCGCCCGCCTTCGTTCACGTAGAAGGCCTGCGTCGGCCCATTCCTCCGGGCGGTGGCGTCCCACGGCGCGGAGTTGACGAGAAAAAGATCCTGATCCCCGTCCCGGTCGAAGTCGAGGAAGGCGACACCACTGCCCATCGTCTCGGGCAGCAGGCGCTTGCCCTCGGCGCCGTTCACGTGCACGAAGTCAATGCCCGACTCGGTGGCCGCCTCGCGAAAGGGGAGCTGCGGCACGAGGGCATTCGACGCCACGGGGCGGGTGGGTGCCGCCGCAGCCGGGACGTATTCGGACTCCTCCCTTGGCTTCTCGCCGTAGACGAACCAAAGCGCCGCGGCGGCGACGAGGACGAACACCACGACCACGAGAAGGACGCGGCGCTGTTGGCGTTCCGCGGATTCGTCATCGAGGATTTCGTCGTCCAGCAGATCGTCGACGGAGTCGGCACGATCGTCTGGGGTGGGTTTCACATCGGGCGCCATCAAAGGTTCCTCGCCAAGTCGTAAATGACGATCGCCTCGGCCGCGTGGTCCGCTGCGGGGTGCTTGCCCCGATAGATGGAAACCGCCTGGTCGCGGGCGTTGTCGTCCGGTTTGTATTTCGCGTGGAGACGGCGATGTTCGTCGGCGCGCCCCTTGTCCCCCTTCATCCTGTAGACGAGCATCAGGTTGAAGTGAGCCGCGAGATTCTCGGCATCCAAGTCGAGAACCCGAAGGAACGTGGCCTCGGCTCGGTCCAGCCAAGCGGTGCGCTCGCCCTCCTCGCTCATGCTGCGCGCGAGTTGGAATTCCGACAACGCCTTCTCGAGAATCACCTGATAGTCGAGGGAGAAGTCGAAGCCGCGCTGAGGGATGCGGGTTTCCAGCACCTTGTCGAAGGCCTGGACCGCGCGTTCGTGGAGTCCGTTTTGGGCATCGATCCGGCCGCTCAGCCAATTCACGGTCCACGTCGCCTCGACGCCGGCACCTACGGCCTTCTCCAGGGCGTTCTGGGCGTCATCGAGCCGCCCCTCCTTCTCGTAGACCCGCGCGAGGTCGATCCACGAGACGGGCTTGCCGAGCGCGACGACGTGGCGGAAGGCCTCTTCGGCCTGCCTGAGTTCGCCTTTTTGAGCCCCCTTGTCGCCCTTCAGGAGCAGGCCGATCCCGTAGTCGCGCCAGCGCTGCCAAAGGGGCTTCGAGGGATCTTCGTCTCGCACGGGGGAAGCGCTCACGGAATCCCCGACGGGGAGGCGGACGTGATCCTCGGTCAAGGTGACGATGGGGATCTCCGGAATGCCGCCCTCGTGCAGGCCTTCACTCGCAAGATACTCGTACGTGTGAGTCATCACGCCCTGATCGAACTTGCGGTAATTCACCTTGACGGTGATGTCCAGGACCCCTTCGAGATCCTTCGGGACGCGAAGAAGATAGTGGACGACCTGTCCGGTCCCCGGAGGCATCATGTGGGAGTACAGGGGCACGAAGATGTCCTGGACGTTGCGCCGGTCGATCCGATTGCCCATGCGGTCGAGGATGAGCGAGTTCAAAAAGTGAGCCCAGGGATCGACGAAGCCCTTCTCGTCGACGGCACCGCTGCGGCCGATGACGCGATCGCCCACTCGGGCCTCCAGTTCCACCCAAACCTCGTTGCTGTCGGAAGTCCCCTGGGTGAAGACATGCCCTTGGTTCTTGAGAGTTCTCAGGACGACTTCGAGCAGATAGTTCTTTCCCGGCTCGAGACGGGGCGCCTGCGGGCCTATGGGCGCCATCAATTCGCCGTCGATGCGGCCCTCCGACTTCAAACCGAAGATGTCCACGTCGAGGACATCCTTCTTCAAGAACTCGGCCTGGAAGTCCCGCTGTTCCGCGTTTCCCATCAGGTGAGGAAGCGCCGTGTTGGCGCCGGGCATCCTGTGGTCGTGGACTTCGCCGTCCACCGCGGCGAAGTCATCGCTTGGCTTGCGGGGCATGTGGCACTCATTGCAGTTCGGCTGAGCCTCGTCCGGATAGTAGAAGCTTCGCGCGCTGTGACCGGAGATGCCCGAGAGCAGGAAGTTGTCGTAGTGGTTCTGCCCTCGCAGCCACTCCTTGTAGTGGTTGAGGGCGTAGGGGATGTTGACCTTGTGGCAGGCCGTGCAGAACGCCGCTTCCTTGTGAAGAGGCTTCAGGAACGTTTTCTTGTGGAAGGCGGGTTTGGCCTTGACGAGTTGCTGGTTGACCCAGTGCAACACCGGGTTCTCGCTGGTGGCGAAGGGATAGTGGATGGGCTCTTCGATCGTGTAGTTCCCGTTGCCGATGGTCCCCGCGACGTCGGTGATGGCGTGACAGACGGTGCAGTTGACACCTTCCTTGGCGGTGGGATCGTTCACATCGTCATAGTTCGGGTCGTCGAACGCCCCTGAGAGCAGGGGCACGGGATCGTGGCAGGCGGCGCAAAAACGCGCCCCGCGAACGTTGCCGTCTCGCTCCTGAAGGACGCTGCGGGTCTCGCGGATACTGAACAGATAGATGGGGTTGTTGAAGGAGCTGAAGTGGTGAACGGACTGATAGTGGTCTTTCACCGCATCCGGGTGGCACTCCTCACAGTACTGATCCCGCATGAGAACGTCGCTGGGGATCCACTTCCAGTTCGCCGTGCGGACCTCCGCCGGCTTGAAGTAGTCCTCGCCGCCTCCGCGCACGGACCACTTCCTGGGGTCCTGGGTATGGAGTGCGATCATGCCGCCCGCTACCAGCACGACGGACGTGCCGTAGACCGCGCCCCATCGCCACTTGATGGGGCGACCGTACGCGCGGTGCATGATGTAGAAGAGAATACAAAGGACCGGAACGAGGACGTGGAGCCAATAGCTCACACGGCCGCCGAAGGATTCCAACGGCAGGACTCGGACTGTCATCACGAGACCGGTGACGATGACGACGACGCAACTCCAAAGCAGGTAGTAGCCGGAGCGCTTGATCCGGCGGTTCTTCCTGGTCCAGGTGTTGCGAAGGTGGAGACCTGCGAAGAGGAGGAAGGGAGGAATCAGGACGATGCCCACGACGAGATGGAGCAGGAACATCCAGAGGTAGAACTGGTTCTCGTAGGTCTGCCCACGCAGCCAGCCCAGAAAACTGATCCCGGCCAGGTAGACGGAGTTGGCGCCCAAAAGCGCCCCCCCCAAGGCAACTACATAGAGCATGCGCCGCGTCCAGGGTGTGAGTGCGGGCAATCGTTTGCGTCGGGCCCGCGGGCCGGGGCTCGCTTGCGAATTCATCCTCGAACTCCCCATTCCGTCTCCCATCGACCGGGCGTCCCTTCCCCTTGATCGTCTCCGGCGCCGACACGGCTAAATATCAAAACAGCAACGGCTTGCGAACCGGACTGGCGGCCATCGCTCTCGCCGTGAACCTGGGACGAAACAAGGGCGACGCGAGGACGGGCCTATACAGTCCGTTCCAGCCACCTATAGTGGGAGCGTCATGTCCGAAGCCGTCGATCTCAATCGAATTTCCGGCGAACAACGTCTCGCCTTTTACGGCCTCCTCTTCAGCCTCGCCCGCGCCGACGGAAGCTTTGATGAAGAGGAGATGATCACCATTCATGCCCTTCTCGACGACTCGGGATTCTCTTCGGATCAACGGGATGCGCTGAGGCGTTATTGCGTTCACCCGCCGGATCCCCGGACTTGCCTGGCGACTTTGGCCCAGGCTCCCGACGAGTTCCGATTCGGCGTCATGGCAGCCCTCGTCGACCTGGCCCTCGCGGACGATCGCTGCACGCCGGAGGAGAAGGCGGCGCTGGACGCCGCCCGCTCGGCGCTGTGCATCTCGGAGGGGCAAGCCCGTTGCATCGAGACCCTGGTGCGGTCCCTGAAGCCCATGATCGACGACCCCACGCCCGAACGCCAGGGGGCGCTGGAAGCGGCGGCGCAAGCCATGATCTCCGTGGGGATTCCCGCTTCGACGGCGTTTTTCCTGGGCTCGGTGCAGGATCTGGAGAAGGAAGGCCGCCAGGACGTGATGCGAGCCATGGGCCTCGGTTGGGGTCGCAGGTCGAGTCTCGCATCGTCGCTCTTCTCGGGGCTCACGGCGGCACCGTCCCTGACGGGTTTTTGGGCCGGCGACGAGGAAGAAGGCCGCTGGTCGGCGTCAAGGCGCAAGCGGGCGGAACAAGCCATTGCCCGGCTGGAGACGATTGCCAAGGACCTGGAGGCCACGTTGGGCGAGAACGCCCCGGAAGATGAGGTCCGGCGGCTGGAGGCCATTCGACAGTTGATCCTCACTCGCCGTTCCGTCCTGGGCGACCTGGCCTGAGCGACCCTCAGTTGGCCTACGCGGTGCTCCATGATGGCGGCTGAAGCCGCCGTTCCAAGGTGCGCCCCATCCCGCTCCGGCCGGGTCATGGCTCCGCAAAGGCGGGACGGTTATCCTCGGAGCGCGCCCGCGACTGCGGGCTCCAATGCCATCCGGGGACAGGAGAATTCACCCTTGCAACCCTCAGTCGACGAGATCCTGAAGAGGATCGATGCGTCCCTTCGCGCCGCCACGGCCCTTGGCGAAACCTTTCGCCCCGAGACGATCCTGGTGGAGAAGAAGAAGGGAGGCAGCCCGGTCACGGCGGCGGACCACGCTCTCGACGCCCTCCTCCACAAGGAGCTGATGCGAGAGGGCGAAGGGTGGCTGTCCGAGGAGAGCGTGGACGATCCGGTGCGCCTCGAATGCCCCCTCACCTGGATCGTCGATCCCATCGACGGCACGCGCGACTTCACCGAGGGGAGCCCCGAGTGGAGCGTGTCGGTGGGGTGCGCCTGGAAGGGAAAGCTCCTGGCCGGGGGCGTGGCTCAACCCGCCAAGGGGATCATCATGCTGGGCGCCCCGGGTGCTGGGGTCTGGAAGAACGGTGAGCCCGTCGCCCCCCGCACAAACATTCCCGTCAAGGGCGCCCGCGTCCTCGCCAGTCGCAGCGAAATCCGCCGCGGCGAATGGGAGGCCTTCGCCAACGCCCCCTTCGAAGTGATCCCGCTCTCCTCCATCGCCCTGAAACTGGCCCAAGTGGGCGTGGGCGACGCCGAGGCGAGCTGGGCGCTCGGCCCCAAGAACGAGTGGGATATAGCTGGCGGCGCCGCCCTCGCCATCGCGGCGGGGTATGATGTCTACTTCGCCGACGGAAAGCCGCTGCGGTTCAACAACGCCAATCCTCTGATCCGGGGCGTGATCGCCATTCCCGACCCCGCCACCTCGCCGGAATGGGAGTCCGTGGCGAAGCGGCTGGAGGGCCAGGCCCACGATTGAGACGCAACGCCCCTCAGAGAAGCATGCTCTCGGCGAGTTCGCTCGCTTTCTCCTCGCTCACCAACAAGGAGACGAGGGAGAGGGCGAATCTCAGCGCCGTGGCGGGCCCGCGGCTCGTGACGACCTGCCCATCCACGACGACGGGCTCGTCCGTGTACTCCTCCGCTTCGATCTCACCCTGGAATGAGGGATAGCTCGTCACCCGATGGCCTGCCGTGATCCCCGCCCGCGACAAGGCGATCGGGGCCGCGCAGATGGCCGCCGTGATGGCCCCGTCATGGGCGAGGCGCTTCAACGTCGTCTGCACGAGCTCGTCGTCCCTCAGATGGACCGCGCCGGGCATGCCGCCGGGCAGAACGACGGCGTCAAAGCTCTCCTCGACGAGGTCGCCCAACCGCCGATCTGCTTCCATGCGAACCCCGTGGGCGCCTTCGACGAGCCCCGGAGCGAGGGCCGCCGTGACCACGTCGACGCCTCCTCGGCGCAGCACATCCACGATCGTGACCGCCTCGATCTCTTCGAATCCGGGAGCCAGGGGAATGAGTGCTCGTGGTGTCGTCATGATCGATCTCCTGAATGGGTTAGGATCCAGCACATCCTGAACCCGAATCGTGCCCAAGAAAAGGAGCCGACGCGATGCACACTTTGATTCTGCCGCTTGCCCACATCCAGGACGCGGGTTGGTACGTCCTCATCCTCATGACCCCCGCCTTCCTCTACCTCGCATGGCAGGAGCTCAAGCGGCGGAACGAGCGCTGAACGCCCGCGCCCCGTCAGGATCGGGAGGAGTCCACATGGACCGAAAACGGGTCTGCATGCTGCACGTGGGAGGGACCGTCGGGATGGCTCCGGCGGAGGAGGGCTTCCGAACCCGCCCAGGCCACCTGGGAGAGGAGTTGAATCGCATGGAGGTGCTCCAGAGGCCGGAGCTGCCGCAGGTCGATCTGGTCGAGTACGAAGAGCTCCTCGATTCCGCGGACATGATGCCCGAGGATTGGCAGCGCATCGCGGATGACGTCGTGCAGCGCATCACGGACTACGACGGCTTCGTGATCCTTCATGGCACCGACACCATGGCATACACGGCGTCCGCGCTTTCGTTCATGCTGGAAAACCTGGATCGTCCGGTGGTCTTGACGGGGTCGCAAATACCTCTCTGCGAGATCCGCAGCGACGCCGCCTCCAACCTGGTGGATGCCATCACCGTGGCAGGCATGGCGGAGATCCCGGAGGTCATGATTCAATTCGGAGGCAAGCTCCTTCGGGGCAACCGCAGTGTCAAGATCAGTGCCGACGGTTTTCAGGCCTTCGATTCCCCCAACTTCCCGCCGCTGGGGCGCACGGGAGTCCGCATTCGGCTGAATCGGCGGCGCGCGCGGCCCATGCCCGAGGCGCCGCTGCGACTTTGCCCCATGGGCACGACGCCCGTGGCATCGTTGCGCCTTTTCCCAGGCATCGACGTCCGCGTGCTGCGCCCCTTCTTGGAGTCGCCCCTCGAAGGGCTGGTGCTTGAGGCCTATGGGGTCGGCAATGGCCCGCGGCGCAACCGGGACATCATCAAGGCCATCGGCGACGCGACGGCGGCGGGCTTGGTGGTGGTCGTCGTAAGCCAGTGCTTGGAGGCCAACGTCCATCTCACCGAGTACGCCACGGGCGCCGCGCTGGCGGACGCAGGCTGCGTCGGCGGCGGCGATCTCACCGCGGAGGCCGCCATGACGAAGCTCCTCCACCTCTTCGGGCGAGGGATCTCCATCGATGAGGTTCGCCGACTCATGTCCGTGGACCTGCGGGGCGAGCTCACAGCCTGACGGGGAGGTCGGCGACTCGCTGAAACGTCCTCATTCTTCGGTGGCGTGAATGAGTTCCACTTCGGCGGCGATGCAGCCGAAGGCGTAGGGGTTTTGGCAGGCGGCCACATCCTGAAAGATCTCGAGGGCCCGATCCACGTCGCCGTGCAGAGCCTCGAACGCCCCCACGCCGTATCCCAGGGTCGCGAAACGGATCGGGCGGGCCCGTACCGCCGCCTGCCAGAGGGCCTGGGGATCGCGCTCCCCCTTCAGCATCAAACACAGATCGAGATAGTCTCGATTCTCGATGACGTCGAGCCCTCCGTGGATGGGGAGAAGCGCTGCTTCTGCTTCCTCAAAGCGAGCTTGTCGTTCCGCGGAGAGCACCAGCCAGTACGCGGCGGAAACGAGGATGTCATCGTTCAGGTCGGCTTCCGCCAATTCCTGTACGAACGCCCCTTGCGCCGCGGCGAATTCCCGACGGAAGTAGTAGGCGAGCCCGAGGTGGTAGAAGATGTTCGACTTCAAGGTAGTGCGTGGAAGGCCTTTGGCGTTGGGAAGCCCGTCCCGCTCCACCCGATCCGGCTGCCCCCGAACGCGGTCCGCCGCGCGTTCCAGATCGCGAATCGCCTCATCGAAGCGACGGAGTGAAATGAAGCGGTGACCGCGATGCCTCAACAGGCGAGGATCGTCGGGATGCAGCTCCAGTCCCCTCGAGTACACATCGATCGCTTCCTCGATGCGTCCCAGATAGGCGAGGTGACGGCCGTACCAAATGATCGTGTCGATGTTCGTGGGATCGGCGCGCCAAGCTTCCTCCGCATGCTGCAGCGCCCGGGTCAATCGTGCCTCCTGGGCCCAGTCCAAAGGCGGACGGCCCAGGGGCTCCCCGAAGAGGTTCCGGGGGCCGCGTTGGTGACCTTGCACACAAGCAGATCCAAGGAGAGCCAGCCCGGTGAGAAGCAGTGCGACGGTCTTCATGGTTTTTCCCCTCGGATTCAAAAAAAAGCTTCCCCGCCGACGGCGATCACCTATGATGCCCGCCCGGGCTGCGGGAGCCCAAATCCGCGCGATCGTCTCACTTTGCCAGGACGCCGCCGGACACCTCGGATGAGCGAATAATGACCCATGTTCACACCCCTGGGTTCCTGTCCGTAGCAGGAGAGGAACTCGATCGAGAAGATCGACGCGACGGTTCGCCCGCGATGGGCGAACCGTTCAAAGGGAAGGAACCGGGAGCATTCGCATGGCATCACCCCCACAGATTCGAAAGGAAATCATGTCGGACCTCCCCCCCCCGTTCGATGCGCCTTCGGCCACGTCCTTGAATTTTTCCGCACTCGGCATTCTGGAACATCTTCAAGATCCGGTACTCGCCGTCGACCAGGAAGGCCGCATCCTTTGGCGTAACGAAGCCGCGTCCCTCCTCCCCGACCTCCCAGCGGAGCCCTTGAGTACGTTGATTCGCGAGCAGGAGTGCGCGTCTGGCCGTCGCATCGTCACCCGCACTCTTCGCCTCGCCGACGGATCGACGTTGGCCGTCCGGGTGCATCCCGTCGCGGATGAGTCCGAGGCCGCAGCCATCCTCGTTCTCATGGACGAGACCCCGGCCCAGCGGCGTTTGCGCAGGCTGCAATTCGCGAACGACCGCCTGCAAGCACGCCTGGCTCTCCTGGAGCGACAGGCCCATCTCGACGCCCTCACGGGCTTGCTCAATCGAAGAGGGCTCGCGCGGGCCCTCGAACGGGAGGCTCGCCAGGGCCGCCGCGCCCAAGCCCCGCTGAGTGCGTTGTTCATCGACTTCGACGACTTCAAGAAGCTCAACGACCATTTCGGCCATTATGTTGGTGACCGCGTTCTCTCCCGGATTGCTCACCGGATGGAATCCCTCCTCCGCCCTCGTGATCACCTGGGCCGCATCGGTGGCGACGAATTCCTTCTCCTCCTGCCATCCGCCACCAGTCTCCAAGCCGAGGTCGTCGCGGAACGCCTTCGCCAGGCTGTCGCCGCGGAGGTGTTCAGGGACGACGAGGGTCGCACCATCCGCACCACGATCTCGGTGGCGGTGACGCGTGTCCCCGAGGAGGCGCCCAGTATCGAGGGGATCCTCCGCCGCGCCCGGGGCGCCCTCCAACGCGCCAAGCGCTCCGGCAAGAACCTCATGGCCCGCGCCGACTCATAGAGCACGCGACGGGGCGTCATTCCGCAGGTCTGTGGCGACTGAAGTCGCCGGTCCAAATGAGGGTGAGGGCGCCCTCTCGCGATCCCTTCGCATCAACAAAGTTTGGAGGTGAAGTTCGAGCCGTCGCGCTCCAGTGCCACGAAAGCCAGAAGACTAGGACGCAGAGTCATTCAGCAGATCGGCAGGGGTCGTCGCGGTGGGGGCGCGGCGAAGGAGGGCTTCCAGGGTGTCGGTATTCGCGGACGCGATCAGCTCTTCGAGTTCGGAAGGGACTTCCCCGAATCGGGCGACGAGGAGGGTCTCAAGCCCTTTGAGGAGTCCTTCGCGGAGCCCTTCGCGGAGTCCTTCCGTTCGTCCCTCCATACGGCCTTCCATACGGCCTTCCGTTCGACCTTCTTCCCTGAGCCTTTCCGCTGTCGTTTTGATCATGGTCTTGGTCTCCTCGGAGTCCTGGGCGAAAGGGAGGGCGCGCACCTCCTCGGGGGCGATGTCGGATACGAAGTAAAGATACCACACCATGGCCCTCAGAAGCGAGAGTCCTCCCTTCTCCTCGACCGTAGCCTGGAACAGATCATTCCATTCCGGAAGCCGGCTTCGGATCTCCTTTCCTCGGCCATGATTCAGTAGAAGGACCAGCAGGGTTGCGGCGCACCTCCCCAGCCGCCTGCGGATCTCCGCGTCGTCGAAACGACCCAGGTCGATGACGTGCACCACCACGTTCATCCTCGCACCCGGCTCGCCCCCCCTGCGGGCATAGAGTTCCTCGAGTTCGCGGGGCGCCGACCACCGAGGGGCACCATGATATAGGACGACCATGTGAACACAGGGAAAGCGCGCGCGCCTCCCCTGGGCCCGCTCGACGTCCTGATAGAGGGTCGTCGTGTGGGCCAAGGCCCTGAGGGGAACATTCGGTGTTTGCTGGCTCAAGTGCTCGACGACGATGAGGTCGCAAGGGTCCTCTCCCCCATCCAGCGCGTAGAGGAAGTCCGGCTCGCTCCGACGCAGGTCCGGGTCGACGAGGATGTCTCTCAGACGCACGAGCCGGCCCTCGGTGGGTCCGCATGGGAGGGGAGGATCCGCCAGGCGATCGAGGATCGCCGCCATGCGATCGACATCGTCGAGGAGAGCGCGCACCAGTCGATCGTGAGGTTGAGCCATGGAATCGCCTCGAGGAATCGCGGAGCCCGCGACGAGCAGGCTCCCACTGCCAAGACGGAGGCGAAGGCGGCGGCGTGACGCTCATTCCAAAAAACGCCCGAGGCCCCGGCGCACGACAAGTCAACCGATCCCATCAAACGACAATCGCGGGACGGGGACGTCCC
>DRQF01000070.1 GCA_011369445.1 Planctomycetota bacterium
CGCGACAAGAACGGCAAGGTCATCAAGGAAGGCGGCGTGCTCCCCGACTTCGTCATCAAGCCCCGTCGTCTCGCGGGTTGGAAAGTCGAGGAGATGTCCAAGGTGCTGGAGACGCACAAACTGCGAGAATACATCCAGAAGACGATCGTCCCCAACAAGGCTTTGTTCGAAGAACTGACCATCACGGACGACCTGGACTGGAAGAAGTACCCGGAATTCGACGCCCTCTACGCGTCCCTCAAGACACCGCTTTCCAAAGACGACGTGCGCTTCCTCCTCCGCACGCGCCTGCGGCGCGCATGGGCCGACCACAGTGGGCGCCCGATGATCGACGACTTCCAGGACGACCCCCAGATGCAGCGCGCCATCTACGAGGCGCTCCGCAAGGCCGGTGTCGAACTGGGTTCGGTCCCCGAGTACCGCATTTTCAAGGACTCCGTGCCCGAACCCGAACCGGAAAAGCCCACCGCGAAGAAGAAATGACGTCCCGAGCATGCGGTGGCTGTCAAGCGGGATTGAGGTAGCGCAGTCGGAGCCAAAGAGGGAGCCCTGCCGCCCCCGCGGCGAGGGACGCCCACCGGTGGATGCGCAACAAGATGGCCATGCCTTCCTGATCGAACCAAGCCGTGAAGAGGCCGAGGGCCGCCACGGTGGTCGCCCAGGCGGCAAGGAACATGAGGAAGCGGCTGACTCGCACCAAGCGGGAATCCACTTCGGCGGAGCGAACGGCGAGATTTGCCACCAAGCTCCAGATCCAGATCAGTCCCAACGGCATGTGAGCCAGCAGGGGAATCCCGGAGATCGCCTCCCCCCTCCACCAGGACGTGAAGCTCGTCCCCACGAGGAGGCCCGTCGTGAGGAGGAAGATAGCCCGCAGGAGAAGCACGGGCCCTGACGAGGGCAGGCGCAGGGGCCTTCCCAGAGCGGCGATCAGAACGACCGTGACCAGAGCCCCCCCCGCCCAAAGCAGCCACTTGAAAAGGCGTCGCAACCTCCAGGTCCGCGCCATGCGTCCCAGACCGGTGGTCGTGTCCACGTCGAGGGGCGCCCAACGCGTCACCAGGATCGAACCCGGGACGGTCCGGTCCACTTCCACGCGCGCCGCAAGAAGATTCGAGCCGCCCTCATGGCACTCCTCGCAACCGTGGGCGCCCAGGGCCTGGCGGGCCGGGCGAACGGGATGGCCGAGAGACCAACGAGCGGTCAGTTCTCGATCGGCGGCATCGCTGCGGAGCGTTCCGTCGGGTCCCAAGGAGAGAATTCGATTCCCCGCGACGAACACGGCCTCCCCCTCCTCCGGAGACGACAAGGCGGCCAAGGCCTTTGTCATCCGTTCCTGGAACACCCGGGGATCGCTCATCTCGGATCGCAAACTCTTGCGAACTCTGAGGGCACGTCGCAGCGTTCGAGAGATCGCCGACGGAGCCAAGGGCGTCAGTACCTCTCCCTTCCGGCGGGCCCAAAACGAGGGCCAAAAGACTTTGGCGGGCGCCAAGCGCCCATCGCCAAGCCTCGAGAGAAGAAGCGTACTCACCCGCGGCGGATCGTCCTCCGATCTGTCCTGGCTGGCGATCCCCAGACCGTGAGCTCGTGGCGTCTGAAGATGCACACGGGGCGACGTCGGTCCCGCGTGGCAAGCGGTGCAGGACAGGTGATCGAAATGCAACGCCGGGAACCCGACGTGGCGAGGGCGGGGAGCTCCCAATCGGCCCGATTCGAGGTGGCACCCAGCACAAGAGAATTCGTCCGCGCCGGGAGATCCGCGCAGGCCTCGGATCATCTCGTGGTCGAGACCGCTGCGGTGACAATCCACGCAGGACAGACCCGCCGACGCGTGAACGTCCTCCGCCTGGAGGTGGCGCGCCGGCGCCTCGGGGCCCACCTCCAGGTCGCCGTGGCAGGCCTGGCAGGCGGCGTCGGGGGCCTTGCGAACGACATCGAAAAAGACCTTGCCGTCTTGGTCGAAGATCTCCGGCCGCCACAGGACCCGGACGGCGCGCGCCGTGACATCGAGCGCCTCCTTCTTCGTCCCGGGGACCGGCTTCCCCTTGAGGGAACCTTCGACGCTCGCGAACCCCATGGCCGCCGTGGGCGCCCATCGAAGAAGATCTTTGTGGATGGCCTTCGCCCACGCGCCCTGGTCCCACCTAGCCCCCGCCTCGTGACAGGCCATACAGTCGAGTTCGAGAGACCCCGTGAGCAAAAAGCGTCCCCGCTCGGCAGGAGCGCCCACGAGTGTCTCCCCTCCCCCAACAAGATGACTCCCGAAAGTCCTCAGAAACGCATGAGGGTCCAGCCCCAAGGCCTCGGGTTCAAAGACGCCCGGCCGTTTGTCCGGGGACACCGGGATGACCGTGCCCGTGCGGGAGTCTCGAAACACCCAGGGTTCACCGTCCCTGAGGGGATCCTTGCGAATCGCGGCATCGGAATGGAGTCCCTGCTCGATGACGGGCACGTCGTGACACGGTCCGCACGTCTTGCGCGGAGAGTACGGCTCGTGGCTGTTCGCACCGATGGAACGCCCGGCGACATCGAAAAGTGGTATCCGGTGGACGTAGGGCTTGCGACTATCCGCGCGCTTATAGTTCTGCGCCGGCGCCAAGGCCCCGAGGGTCAGACCAAACAGGGCTATGAGGAGGGACACAACCCTCTTCACTTGGCCGCTCCGGGACGAATCACCTTGCGCGCCTGTTTCCCGCCCTCGTCGAGGACATCCCGGATTCCCGGGATCTCACCGTCCCAGAAGCGGAGCTTCTCCTGGGCCGACGGCTCCTTCAGGGGTCGGACGATACGGAATCCCACGTGAAACGCGTCCGTGAACCACCAGATGCTCTTGGGGATCTGGGGGTCGCGGTACTGCCACTTGGGCTCGGAGTGGAGTCGCGACGCGGATCGGCAATCCTCGGGTTCAGCTTCCCAGTGTCCGCCGCGCACGACGCAGGGAAAGATCGTCTTCGGCCAGGCAATGGTGTCCCGCCAATGGACCGGCCCCTTCCCGAGCTTGGCGTAGTGATCTTTGTCATAGGCGTCGACGACCCACTCCGCCACGTTGCCGTAGACGTCGTACAGGCCCCATGGGTTGGGTTTTTTGGATCCGACCTTGCGGTAGCCTGCGCCGAAATCAGGATGCCCCTTATCGGGGTCCTCATAGCTGCTGTTGTCGAAGTACCAGGCATACTCCTCCAACTTCTTCTTGTCCGTCCCGAAAAACCACGGCGTCGTCGTGCCGGCTCGAGCGGCATACTCCCATTCGGCCTCCGTGGGCAACCGATAGAAGTGCCCGGTCTTCTTGCTCAGCCATTTGGTGAACTGACGGGCCGCGAACTGGGAGATGTCCGCGACGGGGTAACCGCCCTCGGTGCCCAGACCTTCGAGAATGGGGGCCGAATCCTGTTCCCAAAGCGGCGTGGGGATGCTGACGGCGTCAGCCCAGGCTTCCGCGCCGGCGCTTTTGCGGCTCAGCCGCTTCTCGATGTCGATCGAGTATTCCTTGCGGAACTGGTCGTAGACGTCCCACGTGATCTCGAACTTCCCGATCCAGAAGGGTTCCATGACCACCTCGACGGGCGGTCCCTCGCCTGGACGGAATCCCGGTTCAGTCTTGGGAGCCCCCATGGTGAACTGTCGGGGGTACCCGTCCTTCCCCACCGGAATCGAGACCATCTCGACGACGTGACTGCACCCGGGGATCGACTCCTTATATGATGCCATGGCATCGAGGCTCTGGGCCCGGCCCACGCCGCAGACGAAGAGTGCGGCGAAGGCCGCAAGAATCGACATCCCAGTGCGGTCGAGGTGGAGACTTCGGCACTGCTTCATGATCTCAAAGACTCCTATGGATTCGTATCCCATGCATTGCACCCCAGCCTATTCAAGAGCCGAAACCGTGTCCAAGACTTCTCGATTCCTCGCTCTCGTCGCTGTTGCGACGTCCCTTCTTGGCGGATGTGGAAGCGTCCGCATGCATCGTTTGACCCGAACGGAACGCCACATGGGGACCCGAGTGAGCATCTCTGTCGAGATGCCCACGGAGTCGACCCAGGCGGCCGCCGCAGCGGTGCAAGAGGCGTTTGCGAGGATCCGGGAACTCGACGGAAAACTCTCCGACTACGACCCGACGAGCGAACTGAACACCTTGACGAAAGCCCCCTCCGGTGAGCCCTACCCGGTGAGCACCGACCTCTTCGCGGTGATGGAGAAGGCCCTCGACGTCGCACGTGCGAGCGGAGGGAGCTTCGATCCCACGGTGGGTCCCCTCGTCAAGCTCTGGCGTCGGGCGCGGCGCACGGGGCGCCGCCCGGATGAACGGTCCTTGAGCGACGCTCGACGACGCGTGGGATTCGACAAGGTGACGCTGGACCCCGCCTCCCGCACCGTCACCCTGGCGGTCGCCGGCATGGCGCTCGATCTTGGCGGCATCGCCAAGGGCTTCGCGGCCCAGGAGGCCTTGGACGTCCTCAGGCGACGAGGATTCCCGAACGCACTTGTGGATGCGGGAGGCGATGTCGTTGCGGGCGATGCCCCGTCGGGAAGAACGGGTTGGCGTGTGGGGCTCGCGGAACCCGGCCGGGAAGGCCTTCCCGTGGACGAAGGCGTCGAGGTCGTCCGAAGGGCCGTCGCGACCTCCGGTGACGCCTTCCAATTCGTGGTGATCGAAGGAAAACGCTATTCGCACATCCTCGATCCCCGGACGGGCGAACCTCTCACCCACCCGATGAGCGTCACCGTCATCGCGCACGACGGCGCCCTGGCGGACGCCCTCGCTTCCGCCCTGGCCGTCCTGGGCGCGGAAGACGGCTTCGCGCTACTGGCCCGGTACCCGGGAACGCAAGCCCGTATCGTCGTCCAGGAAGACGGGAGCTGGCGCCGAAGCGAAACCCCCGGCTTCCACGTCTTCCTCAAACGAAAGGCGTCTTCCCCGGACGCGCCACCGGCGCGACGGGATGAGGACCGAACTCGTAGCGTTCCGGAGTGAGATTCAACTTGCTCTTCATGAGCTCGTCCCAGGTAATCGTCTTTCCGGTGTAAGCCGACATGCGCCCCATGATCGCCATGAGCGTCGCCTTGCACATGTAGTCGCCGTTGTTGATCGGCTTGTTCTCGCGAATCGCACGGAAGAGCGCCACGTGCTCGTTATCGTACATGCTCGGGCTGCGTCCGCGCCAACGCCAAGCGTTGGCGCCCTTGATGGAGTGCCGTTGAATGGCGGCAACACCCTCGGTCCCGAAGACGTAATCGGACACATCGGAGTCCGCGCCGGCCCACTGACGGCAGGAGTGGAACAGCTTCACCCCACTCTTCCACTCGAATACCGTGTTGAAATGGTCGAAGACGTTGCCGTACTTCGGTTCGATGCGATTGATGCGTCCTCCGCTGGCCGTCACCTTGACGGGAGGTTCGTCCTGCATGGCCCAGAGAATCTTGTCCAGCGAGTGGATGCTCTGCTCGGCGATGTGATCGCCGCTCAGCCAGGTGAAGTAGAGCCAATTACGAATCTGGTACTCCATATCCGACCACTCGGGCTTGGAGCCGCGATGCCAAAGACCGCCGGTGTTGTATGTGCACTGAAGGGCGACGATGCGGCCCACCGCGCCGTCGTGAATCCGTTTCATCACCTCGCGCTTGGGCGTGTCGTACCGGTAGCAGAGTCCGGAAACGAGACTCGTGCCGTTCTTTGCCGCGAGGGCGCTGGTTTCCATCACGGAACGCACCCCTGGGACATCGACCGCCACCGGCTTTTCGCAAAACACATGCTTGCCCGCCCGCACGGCCGCGGCCAAATGCCGAGGTCGAAAGTGGGGGGTGGCGGCCAGCAACACCACATCCACCGCCTCGATGAGATGCTTGTAGCCATCGAATCCGGTGAAACGATGGTCCTCGTCCACCTGAATGCGCGCGGCGTGCTGACTCTTCTGAAGCCTCCCCAGGCTGGCGTCCAGGCGATCGGGAAAAACGTCGCACATGGCGACGAGCTTGGCGGCGGGGTCCGCATTGAGAGCGTTGATGACGGCGCCGGTCCCGCGGCCTCCACAGCCGATCAAACCAACCTTCAACTCCTCCCTGCCGCCGACATGGACGGCAAGGCGGTCCAAAGGCTGGGCGAGACTGCCCAAAACGGCGGCTCCCGATCCCAGGACGAAATGACGACGATCGATGGATGGCATGGCATCTCTCCTCTGGTGGATGGATCTGCATCCTAATGGCTGGAGGAGAGGATGTGAACTCAGTCGTAGATGAATTGACGCTCGAACACTTCGTCGAATTCAAAAGCCCGATCAAAGTCCTCGACCCGGTCGGAGTCCCGCTTGGAGAGCAACTCCGCCTCGATGAGAGCGAAGACGATCTCCCCGAAATCCCGGGTCGATCGGAGGCCCCACTGGGAGAAAACGGTCTTCGTCAGGTATCCGAAGGCGGATTCGGCGTATTCCTTGATGCCCTGGCAGAGCTGACCGCCCGTGATATGCCCCACCTGCCCCATGGCCCGTCTGCGCTGCATCGTGTATTCGAAGGCCTCCAGGGTGAAGGAGTACGCTTCCCTGGCATAACGACCGTCGCGATCCACGAGGGGCTGAAAGACTTCGGACTTGTAGTCGGACATGGCCACTTGCAATCTCTCCGTTAGTCCGGAAAGTCTATACGGTCCGGGGGACACCTCCGCGAGATCGCGACCCGTGCCAAAGGCGATGCAGCCGAATCTTGAGCCCTTCCAAGAGGAGACGCGGCGTCGCCTGCCCCCCCAGACGCCCGAGGCCCTCCAAGAGAAGGACTTGGGCCTCCTCGATGACCGCATCATCCCTTGCGCCCAACTCTTCCATAAGGAGGACATCCGGCACGTCCCCCCCATAGCGGGCCCTCAACTCCGCGCGAAGAAGAAGCAAGCTTCCCTCCAGGAGTTCACGAACCTCCTCCCGTTGATCCCGGCCCGCGACGCGGCCGCCCAGCAGGTCCTGTGAGAACGAAAACGGTCCGACCTTGCGATCCAGAAGCGCCCGGGAGCGGGCGATCGCCTCATCCAGGCGACCCTCCTCCAGCAGGCGTCCCGCGCGCTCGACGGACCCCCCGGCCCAGAGCGCCAGGAGGCTGCGGTGCGTCGAGGGAAGCGACCCCTCGGGGTCCGCGAGATTCAGGAGGTCCTTCTCGCGCAGCGGGCCGAAGTAGACAGTCTGGAGCCTGGACCGAATCGTCTCCAAAAGCTTCCCCGGGTCATCCGCCACCAAGATGATGAGACCACGGGCGGGAGGCTCCTCGAGAAGTTTCAACAGCGCGTTTTGAGCCTCCTCGGTCATGGTGGACGCGTCGTCGATGACTGCGGCCCGACGATCGGCAAAAAAAGGAGTCACCGAAAACCACTCCCGCAAGTCGCGGATCTGATCGATGACGAGCCGGGTCTTCCCTTCCGCGCGCGCGACCTCGAGAAGATCGGGATGGCGCTCCTCCAGATCCATGCGGCAGGGCAGGCATGTGCCGCAGCCGGTCCCCGCATCGCAAACGAGACGGCGCAGGAAGATACGGGCCGCCGTGCGCTTCCCAACGCCGACGTGGCCGTGGAACAGGAAACCGGTGGGGATCCGACCCGTGGTCTGCACAGCCCGTAGCAGTCGTTTCGCACCGTCGTGGCCACGAAGAGAATCGAGAGCGTCGAGGGTCATGATCGGCGGGGGGGGCAGGGAACCGTCTCTGCGATCTTCCGCAGTTCCGGATCGCCTTCGATGAGATCTCGGTGTTTCTTGAGCATGACGTGGACCGACGTATGACTCCGTCCGCCGAGAACCCGACCGATCTCCTTGTAGGTC
>DRQF01000071.1 GCA_011369445.1 Planctomycetota bacterium
GCGAGGGAGAATGCGCCCGAATCCGACACGGCTCCTCCCGATCCCGTGGAAGCCGAGATCGCAGCGATTCGTGCGAATGCCTTCGTTCCGTGGGCGTCCTTCGATCACCCGGATCTGGGTCCCGTTGGGATTGGCGGCTGGACGCCCGGAGCGCTCGCGAACCCTTCCTCCGCCGCGGTCGTCACGACGCTGGTCGACCGTGAAAGCACGTTTCTGGAAGGGCTCTGCGGGCTATGGCCCCGCCTGGAGGTCTCCGACCTCGAAGTCGATCCCAAGGCCCCCGGCATCTATGAAATCGATCTCCACATCCTCTCGGAAGGGTTTCTGCCCACGTCGACCCGCCAGGGGCAGGTGAATCGACGCGGCGATCCCGTCCTGGTCGAACTCCCCTGGGAACGTGAAAGAGTGTTGCAGGGCAACAGGCGCCACGGAATCGATCGTTTGGAGGGGCGCGTCGGGCGCGCGAGTCTGCACTGGCTTATCCGCGGCAAATCGGGCGAAACCCTGCGTGTTCACGTTGGCGCACCGGGTCTGCACCCCATCACGAAGGAGGTCGTTCTGCCATGAGGCTCATCCAACGCATCGCTCTGACTTCCTTCGTCCTCACGTTCTTCGTGGCGCCGCTGGTCGCCCAGACGGGGCGCAGGGAGGATCCCAAGGTCCAGATCGCTTTCAATCGGTTCTACGACCATGCCGAGATCGGTGAGATCTTGCACCGGTTGGAGGCGGCTTGGCCGAAATTCATGAAATTGGGCTCCATCGGAAAGAGTGTCGAAGGTCGCGAGCTGTGGCTGATGACGGTGAACAACCCCCAGACCGGTCCGGAGGACAGAAAGGCCGCGATCTACATCGATGCCAACGTGCACGGGAACGAGGTCCAGGGAGCGGAGGTCTGTCTCTACACCCTTTGGTACCTCATGGAGAACTACGGAAAGCTGGAGGAGGTCACGAAGCTCGTCGACGAGCGCGTCTTCTACGTCTTGCCGTCGGTGAACCCGGACGGTCGCGATTATTGGTTTCACCACGCGAATACCTCCTCCAGTTCGCGAAGCGGCGTGTCGCCCATCGATTCGGACCGGGACGGTCTTTTTGACGAAGATCCGCCCAACGATCTGGACGGTGATGGGAGCATCACGCAGATGCGCAAGAAGGTGGATCATGGGGGCACGCATAAGCTCGATCCCGACGACGACCGGTTTCTCGTTCGCGTGAAACCCGGCGAGGAAGGAGATTACATCCTTCTCGGCAGCGAAGGCATCGACGACGACGGCGATGGACGATTGAATGAGGATGGGGTGGGCGGATACGACATGAACCGCTCTGATCCGAGCGATTGGCAACCCAACTACATCCAATTCGGTGCCGGCCCCTATCCTTTGTATTGGCCGGAAACGCGATCCATCGCGAACTTCCTCCTCGCCCACCCGAATATCGCGGCGGTCCAGAGCTATCACAACTCGGGAGGAATGATCTTGAGGGGGCCGGGCGCCGCCAGTGTGTCGGAGTATCCCCGCGCGGACCTGGCCGTCTACGACGAGTTGGGCAGGAAAGGGCAGCGGATGTTGCCGTTCTACCGCTACATGATCATCCACAAGGACCTCTACACCGTTCACGGGGGATTCGTGAACTTCGCCGCAGAAGGTCTGGGAATCGTTAGCTTCACGAACGAGCTTTGGGCTTCCTCTCAGGCGTTTGGAGGGGCCGATCGCAAGCCGGACGATCGTAAGGCGTTCAATGATCTCATCATGCAGGGTGCCTTTTACAAGAAGTGGACTCCCTACGAGCACCCGGAATTCGGCTCCATCGAAATCGGGGGCTGGAACAAGTGGTCGAGCCGTGTACCGCCCCCCTTCATGCTCGAGGAGCTTTGTCACCGCAACATGGCGTTCACGTTTCTGCATGCCAAATCGATGCCGAAGCCTGAGTGGGGGCGGACCTCGGTGACGGATCTGGGCGGCGGCGTCCGCCGCATTCGCTTGGAGATCAAGAACCCTCGACTCATTCCGACGCGCACCGCCCTGGCGGCCGCAAAGCGCATTGGACTTCCCGATCGACTGACGATCGAGGGAGATTCTGGCCTGCGGGTTCTCGGAGCCGGGTTCGTGCGGGGGGTGGAACCCCGCGAGGTCATCGACCCCATCGAGAACGATCTTTCCGTCATCAAGTTGGAGAATGGGATCCCGTCCAAGGGGCGAGTTCGGTGGGAGTGGATCGTCGAGGGAGCTGGACCCTATCGGGTGACCTACCGCTCGGAGAAGGGCGGAATCCTCGAAAAGACGTTGGAGCCCTAACTAGGCGGGATTCATCAAGTTCCACCCCGCCGAACGCCGATGGACTCAGATGAGTTCCATTGAAGAGGGGGTGCGCACCATGAGCGCCGTTGCCGAGAAGAAGCCGGCTCAGGCGAGTCGCAAACTTACGGTCTTCATGTTCTGGCTGGACGAGGTCTGCTATGCGGTGCCGCTTTCCGCGGTGCTGGCGGTGACGTCCAGATCGGAGGAGATCACCCAGGTGCCCCTGAACGACGAGGCCCTCGATGGCGTGGTGCGCTATCGCGGCAAGGTCACACCCGTCGTGAATTTTGCTCGGCTCCTCGGCGTGCCCTCGGGGAAGGAGGTGAAAGAGTCCCTCATCCGCGAATTGAACGTGCGTGAGCAGGATCACATCGACTGGCTGAACTCCTTGGAGATGTCGGTCAAGGACGGCTCTCATTTCGCCAAGGCGCGGGATCCCCACCAGTGCGCTTTCGGGAAGTGGTATGACCACTTCCATACACGAGACGAGGACCTCAGCGACATTCTCGAACGATTCGACGAACCTCACCAGCGCATTCACTCTCTGGCGGACAAGTTGCTCGGCCTGAGAGACCGGGGGCAGGTCGAAGAAGCCCTTTCCGTTCTCGATGAAGAGCGGGAGACGACACTTTCCCTCATGCGCCGCCTCTTCAGGCAGGCGCGCGCCCAGCTCAGGGTGATGATTCGACCCGTACTGCTCTATCTGACCAACGATGGGGCCACGCCTTACTGTTGTCTCGCCTTGGATGAGATCAACGATGTGCTCACTTTCGACGAGAGCGCCCTCCAGGCGACGCGCGCCCTCGACCAAAAGGGACGCCTCGAAGGAATCTTCCGAGGCATGTTGACGAACGAGGAGGGGTCCGATGCCGTCCTGCTTGACATGGACGGCCTCCGAAGGAGAGTGACCGAGGGAGCGGTCGAAACCGAGGACTCGTGAGGTCATCCCGAGTGCCCCACTGACTGCCGCGGCGAGAAACCCGATTGGGAGGTATCATGCACCTCGGTAACCGAGGAGCCCGATGACCACCGAGCAGGCCTACATTCTCGCCCTTTTGATTGGCGCCGTGATCCTCTTTCTTGCCGAGGTGATTCCGACGGGTGTGACCGGTCTGCTCCTCGTTCTTGCCCTGGCCCTGGGAGAGATAGTGATGCCGGGGCGCATCGCCCCCGACCACGCCGCTTACAACGGCCTCGTGCACGGGGCCGTCATCGCGGTGGGTGCCATGTTCGTCATTTCCGCCGGAATCATGCGAACGGGGGCCGTCGGCTTCATCACGGACATCCTCCTGCCCCGGGTCGGCGACCAGCCGGCTCGCCAATACCTGGCCTTCTTGCTCGTCGTGGCGGTCCTGTCGGCCTTCATGAACAATACACCGCTCGTCCTCATCTTCATGCCTTTGTTCATCGGTCTCGCCGACCGCTGGGACAAACCTCCCAGCCAGCTTCTGATTCCCCTCTCGTTCGTCTCCATTCTCGGAGGGATGTGCACCAGGATCGGGACCTCCACGAATATCGTCGTGGCAGGCTCCGTGGAGGAGTTCATCGACCTCGGGATGTTCGAATTCGGAAAGGTCGGCGTCGTCCTCGCGGTCGCTGGATTCGCATTCATCTACTTCTTCGGTCGGAAGTTTCTACCGGATCGACCGACCTTGGGGCTCGGCTCCTCGGGGGCATTGGCGACCGAGTACTTGACGGAACTCGTCGTGGGCGAGAAATCGCGATGGGTGGGCCGACCGGTTCGCGAGGCCTTCGACGAACGCCGTGACGGCGCGGGCAAGGCCCGAATCCTCCAGATCATCCGAGGCGATGTCATCCATCCGGCGCGGAAGGACGACGTCATCGAGGCGGGAGATCGACTTCTCATCAAGGGAGATCCCGCTGCCATCGTCCATCTGCACGAAAGGGGCGACACGGGAGTGATCCCTACCGTCAATCATGAACTGGACTCCGACGCGCCGCCCGCTCGTCGTGTCGCCATGATCCTGGTCGAGGTCATCGTGACCCCCAACTCGCGATTCATCGGCCGCCGCGTCCGGGATGTCAAATTGATGGAGCGCTGGGGCGTCTCCATCTTCGCCGTGCAACGGCACGGGTCTCATCTGCGGGAGAAGGTCGAGGAGATTCGTCTGAAGCCGGGCGACATCCTTCTCGTGCAGGGGACTCCCGATGCCATCCGAAAAATGCAGGTGTCGGAGAGTTTTCTCGTCGTCGAGGGTGTGCAACGGAGCATTCCTCACACGCGCCGGGCGCCCTGTGCCCTCGCGGCCTTGTTTCTTTTCATCGGATTGGCCGTCGTGTTTCCGGGCGAAGTCCACCTCGCGGCCTTGCTGGCAGCGGTCGTCATGGTGGCGGGGCGCTGCCTGACGGCTGCCGAGGCCTATGCCGCTTTGGACTGGGACGTGCTCTTCTTGCTGGGCGGGACGTTGGCGCTCGGGCAGGCCTTCGAGCGCGTGGGGCTGGCGGAAGCCGTGGCGTCGTCCGTCATCGATGCCACGGGCCCCTACGGGGAGAGGGCCTCCTTGATGGGGATTTTCGCCGTCACGGTCATCTTGACGCAGTTCCTCTCGAACAATGCCGCCGCCGCGATCATGACGCCGCTGGCGTGGCAGGCGGGCTTGTCGTTCGCAGCGTCCCAGGGGGTCGACCCCTCGCCGGAGCGCGCCCTGCCCTTCGTCATGGCCGTGGCCTTCGGTGCCAGTTGCTGCTTTCTCACGCCCGTGGGCTATGGGACGAATCTCCTCGTCTACGGTCCCGGTGGGTATCGTTTCAGCGACTTTTTCCGCATCGGTTTTCCTCTGACCTTGATCTTCGGAGCCCTCGTGGCGATTCTTTTGCCATGGGTCTACGGTTGATCGACCCAAACTCCTTGGAGTAAGTGTTGAATCCAGCATCGCTTGGGGCCATCGCGAAACTTTTTCGACGAGAGCCGTCAAACGCAGGTCACTTGAAGTCATGACGGCCCCGCGGGTCGATGAACGACTGCTGATCCGGGTCGAGGCCGGAGATCAGGGGGCCTTTCGCCTTCTGGTGGAGCGCTGTGACCGAATCGTGACGGCGATGCTGATCGATCGCGTGGGTGACCGCGAGGAGGTCAGTGATCTCCGTCAGGAAGTTTTTTTCCGCGTCTACAAGGGGCTCGAACGGCTTCGCGACAAGCGAAAGTTCCGCTCCTGGCTGCGAGGCATTTGTCGCAACGTCGTCCGTGAGTTCTGGGCCGCCAAGTCGCGGCGTCATGGAATGCTCGACGAGAACGTCGACCCGGAGGCGCCGGCCGAGGACGAAGAACGAAAGAGCATCGAGTTCGCGGTGCAGAGGGCCTTGGAAACGCTTCCGGCCCGTTACCGCGAGATCTTGAGGCTGAGGTACTTTGCCAAGATGAGCTACGAAGAAATCGCGGATTCCCTGGGCCTTTCCTTCATGGCGGTCGATTCACTCATTCGACGCGCCAAGGGTCGGCTCAAGGAACAGTTGACTCCGATTCTTGAACGCGAGGATTTGCGATGAGTCGCGACAAGGGCATCGAGCGCCGCCTGGAACGCTACGTCCTAGACGAACTCGGCTCATCCGATCGAGAGCTCTTGGAGGAGTATCTCACGGGCACGACTCCCGCCGCCGCCGCGGCGAGAGAAGCTCTTCGTTTCGAAAGGGCTCTCCTTGACGCTCTTGACGTGGAGCCCTTCGAGGACGACGTGGCCGCGGCCGTCTTGCATCGTGTCTTCCGCCGGGACCACCCGACGACGGGGTCGTGGGACGAGGACGTGGCGCGTCGAATTGCCCGACGCATGGCGGAACGTCGTCCGGCGGAGTCGCACACGGGGCCCGGCTTTGGACGACGCTGGCCCCTCGTCCGCGTCGCTGCGGCGATCTTCATTCTCGGATTCACCGCTTCGCTGTGGTGGATGCTCGAGCGTTCCCTCGAGGACATCAAGAAGCAGGCTCCCGGGACGTCGGCCGTGGCCGAGAACGAGACACGCATCGAGGAAGCATCGAAACCTGCCATGCGCCCCACCTTGGCGCCCTCCGTGGCCGAAGTCGCCTACGCTTCCGATATCCCTTCGAGCGATGAGATCGAACCGCTGCGGCTGGTCTCCCGCATGGCGCCTCGGGGTGCCATTCGGACGGGTTCCGAGGTTGAGACCGAAGCCGGAGAATCGGCCGTTCTACGTTTTACACAGGGGGGCGCGGTGGTTCTGCGACCCGGGTCTCGTCTACGGGTTTCGGCGGGAAACCGCGGAGGCGTCGTGCGACTTGCCTTGGAACAGGGCTCATTCGTCTACCAACTTCCGGCGGGTGGCCGTCCCATGGAACTACTCACGCCCGACGGCCGCCGTATTCGATTGCAGGAAGGCGCTGGAGTCGTTGCCCTCGCAGGTAGCGCCTTCAAGGGGGCTGTCCCGGTTACACTTTCCGCTCTCCATCAGGTTACGGTCGTCCGCCCGCGTCGCCACGGTCGTGTGTTGCTCGAGGACGGGTCGCGTCGCGTCCCCGTGCGAGCGGGTCAGGTCGGACTCGTCAGCGCGTCGGGGACTCTCGCCGTCGAGGATGCACCGGCTCCCCTTCGGCGGGTTGTCCCGCGCAGTCTCGGATTCGATGCCATTGTGGACAGAGCGCGTGCTCCGGCGTTGGAGCTGCCCGGCCACATCTACAGTCGGTCTGACATGGCCGCCGAGCTCATGCGCGTCTACGGCGAAGAGTTGCTGGATCTCATGACGCGATCGACGGTGGTTCGGTGGGCTCTGAATGAGAAGGGGCTGAGGATCACCGAGCGGGATCGCAAGCTGGCCCAGGCCATCGTCAGGAGTGACGAGCTTTCATTGGTTCAACCCATGCGATCTCCCGCGGCTCTCGCGGAACGGATCGCCATGACGGCCGGTCTTCTTGCTCTTCGTGGGAAGAGCATCCAAGAGCCCGTCTCGACGGCGACGGCCGTGGCGCGTATCCGAGGGGCTTGGCGCGGCCTCGAGCCCAAGGTGCATGTGGTGCGGCCGGAGGGGCGGCCCGACCTGCTGGCTCGTATTCGCTTCGGCTCTTCCCAGGTCGATGTCACCCTGCGGGAGGGCTGGAGGGCCCTCGAGTCCTATCTCACCCCCGCGGAGGTGCGGCGGGTGGTCGAGGACGTGGCGCGGCGCGATCTCGCGGCCGCCCAGCTTCAGCGTCGGGGACGCGCCTTCCCGCGGATCGCGATCCAACCGACTCGAACCCAGGCGAGCTTGGCCCATCTCGCCGGTCTCACCCGGGTTCAGCTGCAAAACGCTGTGAATCTCAACGCCGCGGCGGCGCTGCTACCCATGTCGGTGAGCGACGAAGAGGTCGACCGGTTCCTCGAGTCACCCGCTGCGACCAGGAAGGCTGTGGTCTTCGATCACGTGTTCGTTCCCTATGTCGGCAAGGATGGAATCGAGGACCGTCAGGAGGCTCTCCGGCACGCCGAGGAGGCCGCACGCCTCCTGGCCGCCGGCGAGTCGCCGAGTGTGCTGGCCATGGACTCGACGGAATTCTCCGCTCCCTGGCGGACGGGAACGGCCGTCGGCCCGCGCCCCTGGTGGCCGTCCCTGTATGGGCCGGATGTCGTCAAGGTGATCATGTCGTCTCCCTTGGACGAGGTGGGCGGTCCCGTCGCGGGGCCGCGGGGCTACCACGTGATTCGCGTGCGCCGTGACGTCCCGGATTCGGGCCGGGGGAGCGCGTTGCGTCGCCGATGGGCGGCCCAGGTCCTTCGCATGGAGAAGGTGAGGTTGGCCCTGGATCGCGCGGTCGCACGTCAGGCGAGTCTCTTCCTGGGCCCTCGCGGGCTGTTGGACTGAGTCGAACCCCTTCGGCGAATCCTTGCGAGCGCGATGACGATTGTCATCCTTGACCATGCCCCGCGTGATTCGACCTCTCTACTGGTTCGTCCATGCCTTCGTCGTAGCCATGCTGCTCCGGCTTCGCTATGTCGTCCGCGTGTCCTGCCATGCTTCGGAACTGAAGCGTCCGGCCATCCTGGCCGCGAAGCACCTCAGTTATTGGGATGTGCCCCTCTTGTCTCGAGTCGTCCTCGAACATTGGCGGCTGATTCCGTTCTTCGAGATGGGAACCTTCGAGGGCTACCCGTTTCTGGGTAGGATTCGCCCCATTCTGAGGGCGGTCGGAGGTTTCGAAGTGATGAGGGGCAAGGACCTGTTGCGCTTGAAGGCTCGCGCCAAGGGAGACCGCCAAGCCCTGAAAGAGCGAATGCGAAGGGTCAATGCGGCCGCCTCGACGGCCCGACGTGAGATCCTCTCCAACGGTGGCGTCTACTGCTTCTTCCCCGAGGGAGCGCGGGACCCGGCAGCTCTCCGGCCGCTTCGATCGAAGACCGAGATCCAGGAGGGGATCCAACTCGCAAATGACGAGGACAGGGACCTGTGGGTTCACCCAGTGTCGCTGCGGAGGTCGACCGAACCCGTCGGGCTTCTTCGTCGGCGCATCTACTTCGTCGAGATCTTCGAGGCGATTCCACTTCGAGGAGCCGAAACGGCGAACGTGCTGGCCGCCATCGGGGAGGCCCTTCGCTCCGGCGCCCAAGTGCATCGTGGGACTGCCCACCGAACCGGCTGAGGCCCACCTCCGGCACGGCCTCCTCCGTCCCCCCCCATCCCCGCCCTGACACGATCAGCCAGCCCGAACCGGAATTCAGCAATTCTCCCGCGACACGGCAGGGAGTGATTGACAAGACGTGGGCGGGGATTCATTGTCGTAGCTGCAAGAGCGGCGCGGAGACACGCAGGAAAAGAGGCTCTTATCGACGAAGTGCGCGGGAGATCCCCACAAGATTGACTGCGGGAGTCGCATCGGATGAGTTGCTGTACATGTGTCCTGACGGCACCGATGAGGGGCTGTTCGATAACGATGTAATACTGTCAGCCGATTCCATAACCCTTGGGGGAATGAAATGGAACGAGGAATCATGCGTGTTTGCCGCGTTATTCTCATTGTGGTCGTTGCTTCATTCGCAGCGGCTGCCGTTGTGAAGAAGACAGCCACGAGCGAGACAGACGGCCCTCGGGTCGAGAGGACCCAGAGATCTGATCCTCCGAGGGGCAACAGTGCGGCTGACGAGGCGCCTTGGTCGTCCCCGGCGGCATCAGGAGAGTCGATGTCCGGAACGACGCCTGATTGGATTCAAGAGCCTCTCGATCAGTATGAGGCGGCCCTGGCCGCCGGAGGTATCGAACTGAACGGCGCCGGGTTCCATCAATATCCAGGCAACGGATTCACCCAACTCGGGACCTTTCCCGTCGTTCTCGTCAACTCGTCGTACAGTGGGGCATCAGGTCCGGAACCGCACGTTGCAAGTGTGGTGATCTCGCGAGACGATGTTCTTACTCTCGGAGTCCGTGATGCCGTCAGCGTTGTCAATGGCGCAGACCCCTCCTTGCGAGACGTTCAAGTAAGATTCAACCGGAATGTCGCGCCGTATGCTCAGGGGGAATACAAGGGGCGACAGACGAAGCTGGAGCAGGGGCTTCGGCCAGATCACCAAGGCGTGGCATTTCTCTACCGGGGCAGGGTCTATTCTTCGTTCACCTATGACATCGTTGAGGCCGCGGCGGAGAACGGTACCTATTTGACCGTCGCGGAGTTGCTGCCGGTGCAAGAGGCAACCAGCATGGTGGGGGCGATTCTCGGAAACTAAGGTTGGCTCCGCTCCACGAAGTGCGCAGGAGAGCTCCTTTTTCCTTCCAGGCTTTCGTGCGCTTCGTGGTGATTCAGCCGCGCCGAGCTGTGAGGAGTGTGTGGTGTCCAATGAAGTCTAAAGCTTCCGCTTCAGGTCTTCTTGGAGCTCGGCCCCGGCAGCCTTCAGAGCTGGCCGGCCAGCACCTTCGGGTCCGACGTCGGGAGTTTGCACACACCTCCGCGACAGACGTAGGCTCGTGCCTCGCCGGCCGCTCCCAAACCTCGGGACTCGAGCAGGGGAATGAGCTTTTCCGCGGAGCGCGCCTGTTGCGGAGTTACGAAAAGGACCAAAGCGTCGGGGAGATACCGTCGATTCACTTCCCGGCGCAAGGCCGCCCCATGGGGATCGTCGGGTTGAGCGATGACCACCACCTCGGTGAGGCCTCCCCTGCGATCCGCTAGGACCTGAAGCAGGGCGGGATGATTCAGCGGCGATTCCGTCAGGTCACCCGCAAGGCGCCGGAGGGCCTGATCCGCCGCTTCGGCAAACCGCTTTTCTCCGGTCAGGTCCGCCACCCGCAAAAGCAGGTGGAGGGCGGCCGAGACAGGGGCCGGTCGGGCTCCGTCGTAGGCGTCCATGATGTTGATCAACACATCCTCGGTCCCCTTGCGTGCATCGAGCAGATCGCCCGCTTTGTCGCGGTGCCCGGCCAGGATCGCGGACGCGCGCGCCACGGCGAAGGCGGCGAAGCCGACTTCGCCCGTGGCTTGGTAGAGCTCGAGGGCGCCGCGACCGGCCCAGGCCTCATCCGCCAGGGTCGCCGGGAAGCGGGCATCGCCGTCCCGATAGCGTCTGAGCAGATTCCCGTCCCCATCGACGAGCTTCTCCCGGATGACCTGCATGGCCCGCCGCGCCGCGGCGAGGTATCGAGGGGAGTCGAGAGACCGCCCCGCTCGCGCGAGCGCTTCGATCGCCATGCCGTTCCAGGCGGAGAGGACCTTGTCGTCGAGCGCCGGAGGAGTCCGCAGGGACCGCGCGGCGCGGAGCTTCTCGCGGGCTGCCGCCCAGACTCGGCGAACCTTGGCGATGTCGAAGCCGGTCTCCTTCGCGACGGCCTCCCAGGAGCGTTGCACGGCCAGAATGTTCCGGCCTGGATACTCGCTCCAATTGCCCGTTTCGGTCGGTCCGAACCGCGAGGCGACGACGGCGTACTCATCCTTGTCGAGGGCGGATTTCAGCTCCTTGATGGACCAAACGTAGAAGAGGCCTTCCTTGCCTGCCGCGTCCGCGTCGTAGCCCACGAAGAATCCCCCCTCGGGGCCCTGGAAATCTCGAATCATGGCGTCCAGCGTGTCGCGGGCGACGTCGATCAATGCGGTGTCGCCGGAGGCGAGGCCCGCGTCCAAGTAGGAGGAGGCGACGAGGGCTTGGTCGTAGAGCATCTTTTCGAAGTGGGGAACGAGCCAGTTGGCGTCCGTGGAGTAGCGGTGAAAGCCTCCGCCGATCTGGTCCCGGATTCCGCCTCGCGACATGGCGAGGAGGGAGGAGGTCGCCGCCTCCAGGACATCTTTTCTGTTCTCATCCCGAGCGAAACGAAGAAGAAGCTCATGCACGCTCGTCCTCGGGAACTTGGGCGCCCCGCCGAAGCCTCCCCTCTCCTTGTCCCACAGACCGAAATAGCCTTCGGCCGCCTGCGTCACCAAGTTCGCCGGCGGAAGGTCCTTGGCCGTTTCCCTCATCGCCGTCTTGCGGAGGAACGCGACCAGGCGATCGCCGTCGGCCTCGAGGTCGGAACGTCGATTCTTCCAGATCTCGGCGACCTGAGCCGTGAGGGCCTTGAATGCCTTGGGAGGGAAATACGTCCCGCCGAAGAACGGTTTCCTTTCCGGGGTGAGGAAGAGGGAGGCCGGCCATCCACCTCGCCCTTGATTGAAGGCCTGGACGGCGCGCATGTACATGGCGTCGACGTCCGGTCTCTCTTCCCGATCCAGCTTGATGCACACGAAGTGCTCGTTCAGAAACGAGGCGATCTCCTCGTTTTCGAAACTTTCGCGCTCCATGACGTGGCACCAATGGCAGGTGGAGTATCCGATGGAAAGGAACACGGGGACACCTCGGCGCTTGGCCTCGGCGAACGCCGCGTCTCCCCAGGGATGCCAATCCACGGGATTGTGAGCGTGCTGCAGAAGGTAGGGACTTTTGGAGTGGATGAGGGCGTTCGTGTGCCGGGGTTTCTCGGGCTCCTGAGCCGTCGATGAAGCGGAGATCACCGCGAGGACGAGGAGGATGGACAAGGACTTGGAGGTCATGTTGCGCCGCTCCGAGATGGGATGACGGGGATCCTAACTCTCGAGCGATCCGGTCGCGAGGCGACGCTGCCGAGCTCGGTCGCCCCGAGGGCGTTATGCTGGAGCATGATCGTCATCAGCGACAGACGGTGTCTGGACTATGTTCGCCCGGGGCACCCCGAGAGCCCCGCGCGCGTCGCCCGCACGTTGGACCTCCTCGAAACCCAAGGAGACATCTCCATCGACTGGCGGGAACCGTTCCTGGCGACGGACGCTCCCATCGTGCGCGTCCATAGTCCGGAACACCTGACCTCGCTTTCCGGAGGCGTCGATTTCGACGCCGACACGCCGGCCCTCCCCGGCATCTCCGAACACGCTCGTCGCAGCGTGGGTGGTGCCTTGCTGGCGATGAATTGTGCCCTCGACGGACACCCCGCATTCAGCTTGCTCCGGCCTCCCGGGCACCACGCGACCCCCGAGCGGGCGATGGGGTTTTGCTATCTGAATCAGGTCGCGATCGCAGCCATGGAGGCGAGGGCGAACGGGTTGCGCGTGGCGGTCTTCGACTTCGACGTCCACCACGGCAACGGCACCGAGGAGATTCTCCACGGCAAGACCGATGTCCTGTACGTCTCGGTTCACCAATCTCCCTGTTATCCGGGCACGGGACGGTCGAGCCGAGGCAACTGTCGCAATTTTCCGATGGCCCCGGAGCTGCCCCGCGACGAGTACCGTGACGCACTTTCGATGGCGTGGGACGACGTCGTGCAGTTTCGTCCGGACCTCGTGGCCGTTTCCGCCGGATTCGATGCCTATCGGGGGGACCCCCTGGCCCAAGAACTTCTGGAGGGCGAGGACTTCGAGAGTCTGGGGCGGGATCTGCGGAGTTTGGCAGTCCCGACCTTTGCCGTCTTGGAAGGAGGCTACAGCACGGACCTGCCCGATCTCGTTCTGGGGTTTCTCAGGGGCTGGGAAGGTTAGGAAAGCCCGCAGGCCTCGCGGATGACCTCTTCCAGGGCATCCATGAGGATGGGCTTCTCGAGCCAACCCGTCATGCCGGCCTCCTTCGCCTCCTCGCGTTCGCGTCCGGAGGTGTAGGCCGTCATGGCGACGATCGGAACGTGATGCTCGGAATCGCCTTCGGACTCTCGGATGCTCCGGGTCGCTTCGAATCCGTCCATGACGGGCATCTGGCAGTCCATCAGGATGAGATCGAATGACTCCTGCTGAAGGATCTCCAGGACTTCCGCGCCGTTTTCGACGCTCTTGGCGTGGATGCCCATGCGTTCGAGCATCTTCAGCGCGACTTTCCTATTGACCCAATAGTCCTCCGCGAGAAGGACTTTCAGTTCGCCAAGGGGGATCGAGTTGGGTTCGCTCATTTGTGTACTCGGCGTCATTGACAGGGTGGACCACCGTGTTCTTCATCGATCCGAGTCGAAGCGGGCCTTGACCAGATAGATATGCGACTCAGAGAACGCGGAGTTCCACGGCGTCGGAGACTCCCAGGTCGAAGGCATTGCGCCCCGGATCGGTGACGAAGGCCTGAAGGAGGAATGAATACCCGGAACCGGCGAGCCAGGGTGGAATGGTCACGGTCGGCAGCCCGAATCCACCTGGCCAGAGCACCACTCCCGGGGAGGTGAATCCGTTCAGAAGAACCTGCGCGGCCGCGTCGATCCAGATGGAAGGGGCTGGGTCGCCGGTGACGACGACCACCGGCGGGGGCTGCCCCGTGGAGATGAGTTCGGCCGTCAGGACGAAGGGCTGGAGGTCGAGGGCGCCATTCGGAGACTGGCAACGGATCTCGACCTGATCTCCTGGATGGACACGGTGAATGCGATCGTCTCGAAGATCGGGCATCCCGTTGCGGACGACCTCGATGGCCACGTCGGAGCCATTTCCCGGATAGGCCGTCGTCGCCGAGACGCGCGCCAGGTAGCCCGGGAGTGAGTAGCCCAGATAGTAGAGGCAGCCGTCGGGGCCGAAGCGAGCCTCCGATGCGCCGAAGAACGACGTCCCCCATACCAGGGGGCTCGGTTGCGCGGCCGCGGTGGGGGGAGTCACCCATTGCGAGCCGTCGAAGCGAATCCTTTGGACGTCTCCGAAGTAGAAATCCGCGAAGAAAAACTGACCGTCGTATTCCGGTCCGAGACTCGAGGCCGAATGCGTAGCCGGTTCGCGGTAGAGTCCGAACGCCATGAGCGCCAGCGCATTGGGATGGAGGATACTCAGGATCGGAAGAACGGTGGGCGGCGCCGGATTCACGCAGTTCGGGTTGAAGGGAGAGGGGCCCTCATTGATGGGCCAACCGAGATTGGCGCCTCCTCCCGAGATCAGGTTGATTTCCTCCCAGGTGTTCTCCCCCACATCGGTGACGAAGAGGTCACCCGTAGTCGGGTCGATCTGGAATCGGAAGGGATTGCGCAGACCCGTCGCCCAGACCAGTCCCGCCTCCGGAGTCATCGTGAGGAATGGATTGTCGGAGGGTGTCAACACGGACTTGGGAGGCGGGCCCGAACCGGCCTGGGGAAGCGCACTCACGTCGAGGCGAAGGATGCATCCGGAGAGGATGTTGGGGTCGAGCGCCGCGCAACTGTTCTGGTCGTCGCCCACGCTGACGTAGAGCATCCCGTCCGGTCCGAACCGCAAAGCACCACCGTTGTGCATCGGATTGTTGTCCGGCACGTCGTCCAGAATGATGTACTCGGGTCCCATGGATAGGACGCCCCCCACATCCGTGAGGGTGTACATGGACAGGTGAATGAAGGGACCGCCTTGAGCGGTGAACCAAGCATAGAGGTAGGGGCGCGCGGGGTAGGCGGGATCGATGGCGATGGAGAGCAAGCCCTGCGTCGATCCACCGATGCGAAGGTTCGGGATCGTTCCGACGAGGTCGACGACGCCTTGTGGCGTCGTCTGGAGGATGTTGCCGGTGAATTGCTCGGCCACAAGAATGCGACCGTCAGGCATGAAGTCGAAGGCGATCGGTGCTGTGAATCCGGAGGCGATGGTCGTACGGCTGAAGCCTCGGGGTAAATCGATTTGGGCGCTCGCGGGAACGATGCAGAGGGCCACCGCGAGGCAGAACATGGCACGACTATTCATGGTGATGCGATCTCGATGTCGGTACGCGAGACTGAATTGTAGAGCCTTCCCCGGTGGAGAGCGAACTCTTTTTGCGTTTTCCCCGATCCCTAGGAGAATGACGCGGAACAGGGGGATCTGTGGATGACGACCCAAACTGCGGGATCGGGACATGATGAGGTCTGCAGGTCGCTGGATCTGGCGCTGGATTTGGAGCGTCGGATCCATTTCGCCGGATTCCAAAACGACATCCCCCTCATCCGGCTCCTCCGACTGGAAAACGTGGGTGACGAGCCCCTGTTGAATCTTTCCGTGGAGATCGGTTTGGCGGGCGGATTCTCCCTGCCCTGGAAGGCTCACGTCGAGAGGCTCGAGCCCGGCGAGATCTGGAATCTCCATGACCTGGACATTCTCCTCGACCGAGACCAACTGGCAGGGCGGAGCGAGAGGGAAAAGACGGCATGTCGCGTGGTGGTCCGATCGGAGGCGGATGGCCGAGAGCTCCTCGACCGTTCCTGGCCCGTCGATGTCCTTCCCATCAACGAGTGGCCGGGGCTCTCTTCGCTGCCCGAACTCTTGGCGGCGTTTTCCCTTCCCAACTCGGGAGAGGTCCAGGATCTCCTCGCGGCGGTCCGCAACGTGTTGGCTTCGCGGGAACAGCGCGATGCCGTCGATGGATACCAGACTCATGACGCCCGCCGCGTTCGGGATCTCGTGGAAGCCTGCTGGACGGTTCTTGCGGATCTGGAGCTCGGCTACGTGGCGGGGCTCGCCAGTTTCGAGGCGGAGGGACAGCGGATCCGTCTCCCGTCGGAGATCTTGGAACGCCGTCAGGGGAATTGCCTCGACCTGACTCTGCTTGCGGTGGCACTCCTGGAGGCGGCGGGGTTGAATGCCTTGGTCGTCCTGTTCGAGGACCATGCCTTGCCGGCCGTCTGGCTGATGGAGGATTCGTTCGCCGAACCCGCCATGCAGGAAGGTGCGCGTCTGACTCAGAGGGTTCGCCTGGGTGAGATTCTCGTTTTCGAGTCGACCCTCGTGACGGCCGGTCGCGGAGCAAGTCTGGACGACGCGGTCTCGCGTGCCGAGAGTGAACTCATCCAGGCGGGGCGTTTCCATACCGCGATCGATCTGGCCGCCTGCCGGCGCCGTCGCATTCGGCCCCTCTCCACGCGGGCCCACGGGCTTCTCCCAAGCGATGGGGAGACCGAGGTCGTCCCCGAGCGTGCGACGTCGGCGACGGCTCCCGAGCCGTCGCCGGCTGGTCCGCCGCCCACGCAAGAGAACGGCACACCGCGCATCGAAGGATGGAAGCGCCGACTCCTGGATATCTCTCTACGCAACCGACTGATCAATTTTCGTCCCACGAAGCGAAGCCTCCCCATTCTCACCCATCGCCTCTCTGAGCTGGAAGACGCCCTGGCCGGAGGAGGGGCCTTCGAGATTCATCCCGCGCCTGATCTGTTGGGTGACGCGTCGCCGCGAAGCCCCGCCCTGCATCGGCAGATGAGCGGAGAGGATCTGTTGGGCGCCTATCTCGAGGCCGAGTTGGCCGCCGGGAGGCTGAGGTCCGATCTCACTGCCGAGGAGCTCGTCCACAGGCTCGTCCAGATCTATCGCGCGGCCAGACTTTCCCTCGAGGAGTCGGGCGCGAACACGCTTTTTCTGGCCCTGGGCTTCGTCAGGTGGAGCGACCCGGACCGACCGGACGTGGAACGAAAATCGCCCCTCGTTCTCGTCCCCGTCCAGCTCGAACGCCGTCGCGGCGGGCTCGCTTTTCGTCTCTCCGCTTCCGACGACGAGGCCCGCATCAATGTGACTCTCCTCGAGAAGCTGAAGCAGGATCACGGCATCGTCATCGAGGGGCTCGATCCACTGCCGGAGGACGAGGCCGGGATCGACTTGACTGCCGTCTTCGGAAAGGTGAGGGCGGCACTCAAGGATCTTGCCCGATGGGACATCGCGGAGGAGGCATGGCTGGGCCTCTTCTCGTTCGCGAAGTTCCTGATGTGGCGCGATCTCGAGGAGCGTTCCGCGGATCTCATGCAGAACCCGGTGGTCCGCCACCTTGTGGAGAGACCGACGGAGGCGTTCGAGGGAGGCCTGCCGGCCGAGGAGCCAGAGGTCCGCTGGCCGCCCTCGGAGGTGTTTTGCCCCCTGGATGCCGACGCCTCTCAGCTCTCCGCGATCCTCGCCGCGGCCAAGGGAGCGAGTTTCGTCCTTGAGGGCCCGCCGGGAACGGGCAAGTCGCAAACGATCACCAACCTCATTGCTCAAACCCTGGCGGAGGGGAAGACCGTCCTTTTCGTCGCGGAGAAACGCGCGGCGCTGGAGGTCGTCCACCGGCGGCTGCAGCAGGTGGGCCTGCATCCGTTTTGCCTGGAGTTGCATTCCGACAAGGCGAAGAAGCGGGACGTCTTGAGGCAATTGGAAGAAGCCATGGAGGCCCAGCGCCCTCCCGGGATGGGGGATGATGGGGTCCCCGAGCGGCTTGCGCGCGTCCGCGACGAGCTGGACGCTTTCCGGGAAGCGCTCCATCGGACCCATCCACTGGGAATCTCGGTGCAAACCGCGCTCGATCGCGTGGCTGGCCTGGGGGAGACCGAGCTGCCGGACCCTCTGCCCTCCGTCTCGCCTGCCCTCACGAAGCCCGAATTCGAGGACGCTCTGGAGGCGACGGAGGACCTGGCGGCGGCCATGGAGGATCTGGTGGATCTTCCCTCGAGACATCCCTTGCGCGGAATCGGTCTCGCTCATGAGGAGGCTGCAAAGCGGCATGCTCTCGCCCGCGACGCCGGGGGGATCGCCGAGGTGGCGGAAGCTCTCCTCGCGGCACGCCGTGATCTCCTCACGCTCTTGGCCCTCGCGGGCACGGCCGCAGAGAGCATCCTGGATAGCCGGTCCGGGCTTCGAACTCTCGCCTCCATGGCGCGCCTGCTGGAGCGATCTCCGCATCCGACGCGCGTTGTGCTCGAGTCCGAAGGCTGGGCGGCTTTGAAGGGCCGCGTCGAAGGCCTCGCCGAGAGGCTGGAGAATTGGATCGCCCTGCGAGACGATCTTCTGCGTCGATGGGAGGGGGCCTTCCTGGAGGACTCCACGACAAAGATCGAGGATGAGCTGCGAAGGGCTGTCCACGGACTGGGCCTTCTGCGCCCCTTTCGTCTCTTTCGGCTTCGACGCCGACTCGCGTCTTGGAGCAAGACATCGTGGTCGCCCGAGTCCCTGGCCGACGACCTCGAGAAGCGAAGCCGCTACCAGGAGGAAGATCGAGATCTCTGGGGGCCAGGTTCCCCTGGGCGCGAACTCCTCGGTGAGCTGTGGACGCGGGGGCGCCCGACCCCGGCGAACCTGCATGCGGTCGTGGCCTGGGCGGAACAGTACCGAGGCGCCGTCGCGGAGCTTCTTGATTCCCTGGAGCCCCCCGAGAGGGCGGAGGTCCACGAGCACCTCGTCCGCTTGGCGATCGATCGCGATGAGAAGGACCGGGCGGGAATTCTCAGCCCCTTCCGGACCACCCACGACGACCTCGAGCGGAGGCTCGAGGCGTTTTGCGAGGACTTCCGCGTCGACGAGGTGACGGCCCTGGGGGCGGTCGACGAGCCGGGTTTCTTGGGGCGGCTCGTGGAGCGGTGCGGACAGTGGCGGGAGTCCGTCGAAGAGCTGTCGCCGTGGTGTCACTGGCGACACTGCGTGGAGCGCGCGGAAGCGGCCGGACTGGGAGCCCTCGCCGTGGCCTTGGGCGAGGCTCGAATCCCGCCGACCCAGGCGCGGCGGGTTGCCGAACACATGCTTCTGACCGCTTGGTCCCAGACCGTCGTGGGTTCCGACCCCGTCCTTTCCACCTTCCAACCTCGGACTCAGGACCGTCGCGTTGCCCGATTCCAGAAACTGGACCGCGCGCACCTGAATTGGGGACGCCGGCAGATCCAAGAAAGGCTTGCCGAGCGCGCCCCGGACTTGGAGGGACGCCTGCCCGAGAGTTCGGAGGCGGGCGTTCTTCGCCGGCAGCTTCGCCTGAAGAGGCGACATATGCCCCTTCGGAAACTCTTCGAGGCCATCCCTCATCTGCTGCCGCGTTTGAAACCCTGTCTGCTGATGAGTCCCTTGTCGGTGGCGCAGTATCTCGACCCGGCCTTCCCTCCCTTCGATCTGGTCGTCTTCGACGAAGCCAGTCAGATCCCGCCCTGGGATGCGGTCGGGGCCATCGCCCGGGGGGCGCATTGCGTCGTCGTGGGGGACTCGAAGCAGCTTCCGCCCACGACGTTCTTCCAGGCCATGGAGGGGGAGGATGTCGTTGCGGACGACGAGATCCTGGAGCTGGAAAGCGTGCTCGACGAATGCATCGCCGCGGGGCTCCCGTCCAAGCGGCTGCTCTGGCACTATCGGAGCCGTCACGAGGATTTGATCGCTTTCAGCAACTTCCACTATTACGAAGGCCGCCTGCAGACGTTTCCCGCGGCGCAGGCTGCATCCCCCAGGTTGGGCGTTGCGTTCGTTCACGTCGAAGGAGGCGTCTACGACCGGGGAGGGGCGCGCAGCAATCGCGTCGAGGCGGAGGTTCTCGTCGAGGATCTGGTTGCGAGACTGCGCGACCCCCAAGAGCCGGAGGAACGCAAGAGCATCGGCGTCGTTACGTTCAGTCGTGCTCAGCAGGACCTCGTGGAAGACCTTCTGGACGCCGCGCGTGCGGCTCACCCCGAGATCGATCCCTATTTCGGCGACGAGGTGGACGAGCCCGTTTTCGTGAAGAACCTCGAGAACGTGCAGGGCGACGAGCGCACCGTCATGCTCTTTTCCGTGGGGTATGGCCCGGATTCGACGGGGCGGATCGCCATGAACTTCGGACCTCTCAACCGCGAGGGCGGAGAACGCCGCCTCAACGTGGCGGTGACGCGGGCCCGCGAGCAACTCGTGGTCTATGCCTCGCTCAAAGCCTCGGACATCGATCTTTCGCGGACGCGAGCCACGGGGGCGGCTCACTTGAAGGTCTTCCTCGACTATGCCGAGAAAGGACCGCGCGCCATGGCGGAGGCTTTGCACGGCGGGGAGCAGGCGGCCTCCCAAAGCGGGCTCGTGGAGGCTCTCTCGGCCGCGCTGAGGGAGGAGGGGTTCGAGGTGCGTGAGCACATGGGCTCTTCCAGTCGCCGCATCCCCCTCGCGATTCGACGACCTGGTGAAAAAGATGGTTATGTGCTCGACGTGGAGACCGACGGCGCCGTCTGGGGCGGTACGCTCTCCGCGCGGGATCGAGAGCGACTGCGTGAACAGGTTCTAGAGTCGCTGGGGTGGCGCGTGGAGCGGGTATGGAGTCTCGAGTGGCAAACGGCCCCGACGCGCGTTCTCCGCCGGCTCGTCAAAGCCGTTTCCGCGGAGCCTGAGGCGGACTCACTGGAGGAACCCGATTCGCCGTTGGAGGGGGCCGTCACCCCGGACGTTTCTCCCGACGCCCCTCCGCCGCCTGCGCTGCCGGAATCGGCGACATCCCCCGCCTCACCTTCTCAGACGAATCGCTATGAGGTGTGCCACTTTCCGGATGACGTCGGAGGCACGCGGGAGGACTTCTTCTCGCCCCGTCAGGACGCCGCTCTTCTGCGCATGATCGAGAAGGTTCTCGAGGTCGAGGCACCCTTGGCCTTCTCGGCGCTCTGCCGCCGCGTCGCGGCGCCGTTTGGCGTCTTGCGCACGACCGGTCGCGTGCAGGTTCGCGTGGAGGGGCTTGTGGAGCGCTTGCCGCAGGGCGTGCGACCGACCCAGAGTGACGGATTCCTTTGGAGGCCGAACCAGGACCCGCATGAGTTCACGGCGTGGCGGGCTCGCGGGGAGGAGGACGAGTCGCGACGATCCGCCGACGAGATCCCCCGGGAGGAGATGGCGGCCGCCCTGGAGGATCTCCTCCTGCGCCATGGCCGCGTTCAGGAGGAGGATCTCCTTCGCGAGGCGGCGCGGCTGTTGGGGTTCTCTCGGATGGGTTCGCGCCTGTCGGTGCGCTTCCGTTCGGCGCTGGATGGTCTCGTGGGACGCGGAGGAGCGGAGCGCCTCGACGACGGTCGCGTCGCTCCCCCGCAAACAGAACCGCGGCGTGAATCAGAGCCGACGTAGAGGTCTTTCGCCCTTGATTTTCTTCAGCTCCTTCTGAATGGCTTTCTCCAGCTTGTCCGGCTTGAAGTCGAAGGGGCCCTGACCGCCCGCCATTGCGATCTTGCCGTCCTTGCCGACGAGATACAGACGATCGGGCCAAGCGCCGTAGGCCTTGTTGACCTTGTCATCGACGCGGTCCACGACAGCCTTCATGCTCTTGAGTTTCAGTTTGGTCACGCAGGTCTCCGCGACGTCCTGACGTTCGTCGTCGTCCTTGGGGTCGAGGACGCCGCCGAAGTCCGTGGGGCTGCGACTATCCATGGCGTGGGCCTCGCGGATGTACACGAGAAGGAACTCGACGTCCTTGCCATACTTTTTCTGAAGTTCGAGAAGCCGACCGGCTTCGCTTCGGAAGGGCGGTCACGTGTAGGAGCCGAAGATCAACGCCACCGGCTTCTTGCCGGCGAAGCTGGAAAGCTTGATCGTTTTGCTCTTGTCGCCGAGGACCGGGAGGTCGAAGTCGGGGGCGACTTCACCCTCCTGGGGGAGCTTCGGACCTTGCCGGCTCGCACGGTCGCCGCGACGCCTGCGGCCCCCGCGCCGATTGCGAAAACGGGTCACTTCGTTCTTGCCAAGGTCACCGCTTTTGTCCTTGTCGAGTTCCGCGAAGATCCCGGCCACTTCCTCCTTCTGGATCTTCCCATCGTCGTTGGCGTCGAGGATGCGCTTCATGAACCGCACGCGTCGGGACGGGATGCCGGCTTCCTTCAGCTCGTCATTGGTGCACACGCCGTTCTTGTCGGCGTCGCAGGAGGCGACGAATTCGTCCCAGGCTTGGCGGGTGATCTTGCCGTCCTTGTCGCCTGGGAGGGTCATGCCCACGAACATCTTCTTCATTTCGGCGGGCGACATGCCCATGCCCCGGCGGCCTCGCCGCTGGAAGTCCTTGGCAGTGACGACACCATCGCCATTGCGATCCAGACGTTCGAAGGATGTCTTGCCTCGGCCGAGTTCGTCCATTGTGATCTTGCCGTCCTTGTCCTTGTCGAACTGCTTCGACAGCTTCTGCCAGGGGCCGTCCCCTTCCTGAGCGGCCAGCCCCAGCGGCAGGGCGAAGACCAAGAGGAGTGCGAGGGTCGTTTTCATCGGTCTCTCTCCTTGACTGTGAGGGAATCGGGAATTCTTCCCTGGAAACGGGACCCGACTCTCTCGTTCCACGCCTGCCTACGAGAAATCTTCCTCGAGGTGGTATTCTTGGATCTGCGGCGGAATGGGTCGCCGCACGATCGTAACCCAGGGGAAGAAGAGGATCCGGGGCAATGAGACGAAGGCTTCGGGCGGCTGGGTCGGCCGCGATCATGCTGGGTTGCGCGTTTTTGTGTTCTTGCGGTCGCGAGATGCCGGGTCGATCCGTCGATGCGGAACCGAATCCCGAGATCGCGGGCGCTGCCGCGGTGCAGGCGCTCGAAAACGTTCAGCTCTATCTCTCCAAGCAGGTCGGGATGGACGGAACCATCGTGGAGGCCGCGAAGGGGCCGGACTTCGTGCTCCGTGAGTTCTACTTCGACGCCGATACGAGGAAGGTGACCATCGCTGAGAAAAGGACGGGTGGAACCGTTTCCAATGTGGCGTGGGATTACACCATCACGCCTTCCGAAGTCGTGATCACGTTGCCGGACGGGTCGGAGTTCTTTCGTGCCACGTGGACCGGGACGACGAAACCGGAAAAGGCCTTCGTGCTGAGGCGGACGGGGGGCGCGGAGACGCCGGCTGGAGGAGAGTCGGCTCTTGCCGAGCTCGTTCTGAAGCCGATGCTGCCTTCCCCGACGCGGGCCGGTGCGGAAAATTTCGGCGGCGTCTCGAAGGCCGCACGGGCGCGGGCCGAGAAAGAACTCGCGCGCTTTCGACTCTTCGGCGACTATTCCCGCGAGGAACGTCAGTCACGACTCCGCGAGATTGTGGAGACCCTGGGCGGGGAAAAAGCGCTCCCCGCCCTCGCGGCCGTAGCGCTCAGTGCCAGCGACAAACGGCTCATCGCCGCCGCCTGCGGCGGCACCGCCTATCCTCACGAGTTCCTCCAAGCCATTTGGGCGACGCTCAAATCGACGGAGCGAGATCTCGACCCCGTGGCCTTGGGGTGGATCGTTTTCATCGGAGCCAAGGACGGACCGGAGGCTCAGCGCCTGGGGTTCAAACTCCTCGACGCCGAGAATCCCTGGATGCAGCTTGCCGGGAACGTGGCCCTCGGACTGACCACTTTTCGAGCGTCGCCTCCCGACTTCCGCAGGATTCGATTCCAGGGGGATCCGCCGCCCTTGGATCGGACGTTTTGGGACGCCTATCGCGGCCGGACTTGGGAACCTCGTGACATCCTGAAAAGGGCGATTCTGGCCGACCTTTCCCGCAGGGCGGACCAAGCTCGGACCAAGCGACCTTCGACGCCGCTGGAGTCGGAAATGGGCGGAAGGCTCCATCAGCTGAACCGTCTTCTTCGACACCCTGACGGTGCCAAGCTCAACGCCCTCCGTGGAGGAGACGTTGACGCTTTCGTGGACGCATATCCCTCATTGGACTCTCTCTTCACCCTCATGCAGTCTCTGTTTCCCATCTCCTCGATCCTGCCCTGAGCCTCCGCCTCACCCTACCGTCCTCCGAAGACGGTCCGGTGCAGGGTCGCGTTCGGTGTTCGCTGTCAGCAGGGGTTCAATTCTTCGCGACCGAGAATCTCGGAATAGGCGCGTCTCTTCGCCGTCCCACGGATGGAATTCATTCAGCTCATCAACACGGAGAAACGCATCCATGCCTATCGGGATTACGAAGACGATTCTTGCCGCGCTGATCAGCGCCACGGCGCTCATGACGACGACCGCGCATTCCCCATCCCCGGAATCGACCGATGCGGCGTCCTGTCCGCGGGGCGCGGTGCTGCTCGATTGCCTCGTGTATCGCATCGACGACGCCGCGTTGTCCCAAGAGATCGAGAGGGCGACGGCGAAGGAGCCTGAGGCCACCTACGCCGTCCTCGCCCTGCTGGACAAAGCCGAGCAGGGAGCCCATCGGCTCGCCCGTATTCACAGCCCCTTGGAATTCGGTCGCGACGTCCGGTTTTCGACATCGAAGCAGGTCCCGACCGTCACGGTCAGCCAGGGACGGGTGTCGCAACAGGTGTCGTTCGCCGGTTACCAAGAAGCGACGACGAGCCTCCACTTCACCAGCAATCAGGTCGGCGACGATTTCAGCACGACGTACGCAATTGAGATCGAGTCCTTCTCGGAGACGAAGAAGCCCGTGAGTCAGACACCGCCGCCGCGGGATCGCATCGCGTTGAACGGCGCCGTCTCCGGTCCTACGGGAGTCACCCGTATGTGCCAACTCAGCACCGGCGGCGATGACGGCGGCATGCTTCTCGTTTTCCTTACCACCACGGCACTCTAGATCCCCCACCTCACCGGCCGAGAACTTGGAGCCCCGAGGGCTCCAAGTTCCCTTCTCCCGCACCTCGCGTGGTTGTCGATCCCGCATGATTCGGTCGAGGAGCGCAGACCTTCCCCCACCCATGAGTCCACCAAACCGGGTGAGGTTCAGAGCAAACGAGGAGGGCAATCAAGGACTACGTTGAGAACTTCTACAACGTGACCCACAAGCACTCCTACCTCGGGCTACGTCAGCCCCGTCGAGTTCGAGTTGCATTGTGCGGTCGGGATCCAAAGTGCATGGTGGTACCGTCCACCAAACAGGGTGAGGTCCACCATGGGGAGCGAGAGAGAAACCATAGATCAACGGATCCGGCGAGTCACGCGCGATGAGGTTGCGATCGTACCGTACGATCCGGCTTGGGCGGATGCGTTTCGGCACGAAGAAGAGCACCTGGAGTCCTGCCTCCCGAAGAAACTGATCCGGCGGATCGAGCACTTCGGCAGCACGGCCGTGCCGGGTCTGGCGGCGAAGCCCGTCATCGACATCCTGGTGGAGGTGACCGACCTGTCGGCGACGCGGGCCCGGGTCGCACCTTTGCTCGAGGCGCAGGGTTACGAGTACTTCTGGCGACCGACACACGGGGACCACGGCCCGCCGTTCTACGCCTGGTTCATCAAGCGAGACAAGAAGACCGGTTCACGCACGCACCACATCCACATGGTGGAAGGGGACTTCACCGAACACTGGGACCGGCTCCTCTTTCGGGATTTCCTGTTCGCGAACCCGGGGGTCGCGAAGGAGTACGAACTCTTGAAGACCCGCCTCGCGTCCGCTTCTCCGCGGGATCGGGTGGCGTACACGCAGGGCAAGACCGGATTCATCCTCCGCGTGACGAAGCTCGCGAAGCTTCAGCGCGGCAAGGCCTGACGCGGGGATGGCGACGTGGAATTCCGGAATCCGTTCCGGCGGGAAAAAAGGTCGGCGGTGGAAGCTCGTGAGCTTCCACCGCCGACTCTCTCTCTACGACAGTCACCGGTCTTGCGGTCTCAGGTCTGTCGGCTGTAGCCCAGACCTTTCAATACCTGCAGCACCTCACTCCAACTCGGAAAC
>DRQF01000072.1 GCA_011369445.1 Planctomycetota bacterium
AGCACGCTGATCGGGTCCACGACCGTGTATCCGAGAAGCTCCGCTTCGGTCTTCTGCGCCTCCGTGATCCAGACGGCTGGCAGTCCGAATGTGGGATCTTTCCCTCGGATGCCTTGGATCTCCTCCGTCGCCGTGCCGGGATTCATCGCCATGAATCGGTCGGGGTAGATGACGCCCTTGGCTACGGTCTGCCCGGCGATGAGGATGCGGTACCCATTGGGCTCGAGCGAGAGATTGTCTCGCAGTCGAATGGGCGGGACGATGATGCCCTGCTCCCTGGCGAACTGTCTTCGGATCATCCCGATGTGATCGAGAAGGCCGCCCTTTTTGTGGGCGTCGACGATCTGGATGAGTCGGTAACCGATCTCGATGGCCATGCGATCGACTTGGAGCAGCCGCCCCATGGCCTCGGGCGCGATCTCCGGCCCTTCGTCCTCTGGTTCGGGTTGCGTCTCGCGGCGCCGCTGTTCTTCTTCCGCTTCCGCGATGGACTTCATGGCCAACTTGCGTGCCACGGCGAGGGCGACCGCAAGCCCCAGGAACGGGAGTTTCGGAAATCCTGGGATCAACGCCATGGCTCCGATCGCGGCCGCCCCGATGCCGAGAGCTCGGGGGTTGCGGAACAGCTGAATGCCGAACTCGCTGGCGAACTTTTCCTTGCTCGAGCTCTTCGTGACGAGGATGCCGGCGCTGACGGCGATGATGAGAGCAGGCGTCTGACTGACGAGGCCGTCGCCGATGGTCAGGATGCTGTACTTCTGAAGAGCGGCCGACACCGTCATGTTGTTGGAAAGGCCGATCGCCACCCCGCCCACGATGTTGATGATGTTGATGATGAGTCCGGCCACGGCGTCGCCGCGGACAAACTTCCCCGCGCCATCCATGGCCCCGTAGAACTCCGCCTCCGACGAGATCTTCTCGCGGCGGGCGCGGGCCTCCTCCTCGGAGATCAGGCCGGCATTCAGGTCCGCGTCGATCGCCATCTGCTTGCCGGGCATGGCGTCCAGAGTGAACCGGGCGGCCACTTCACTGATGCGCCCCGAGCCCTTTGTGATGACGACGAACTGGATGATCAGCAGGATGATGAAGATGACCGCTCCCACGATGAGGTCGCCCCCCACCACGAAGTCGCCGAATGCCTGAATGACGTTGCCGGCTTTCCCTTCCAGGAGGATGAGCCGGGTCGAGGCCACGTTGAGCGAGAGGCGAAACAGCGTGGTCAGGAGGAGCAGGGTCGGGTACGTGGAGAGTTCGAGGGATTCTCGCGTGCCCAGCGTGATCAGAAGAATCAACGTCGCAAACGAGATGTTCACGGCGATGAGGACGTCCAAGACTTGAGGCGGAAGCGGGATGATCAACACGAAGATCATCGCGATGACGCCGAAGCCCATCAGGGCGTCGCCGCGGAACCCGCTGTTCGTCTTCAGTTTGTCCATGGCTCAGCTCCCCTGGCGTCACTCGACGCCAGTTGTCTCTCGTCGAATCTTGAACTTCTTCTTCTTGCGGTAGACGTAGGCCAACAGTTCGGCCACGGCGCGGAAGAGCTTTTCCGGGATCAGATCGCCGATGCGCACCACCCTGTAGAGCTCCCTCGCCAGGGGGCGGTTCTCGACCACCTCGATGCCGTACTCCTCCGCGAGGCGGATGATCGTGAGCGCCATGAGCCCGCGCCCCTTGGCGACGACTTTCGGCGACGGGTCCTGGGCGCGGTCGTACCGGAGAGCCACGGCGAAGTGGGTCGGGTTTCGCACGACGACATCCGCGCTTTTGAGATCGGTGCGCATGCGCTGGAGCGCCAGCGACCGCTGGATCTCGCGGATGCGCCCCTTGATCTTGGGGTCGCCTTCCGTGCGCTTGCGCTCCTCCTTCACATCCTCCTTCGACATCATCATGTCCTTGTTGTTCTTCCACCGCCGGTAGAGCAAGTCGAGGAAGCCGATGGTCGCCAGCCCGGCGGCCACGCGGAAGGACAAAAGAAAGATCAACTCGAGAAGGAGACTCAGGATCTCTCGAAGCGGTCGCCCCGTGAGAGCACCGATGCGATCGATGGCGCCGTCGAGGGTGTACCAGACCAAAGAACCGACGAGCGCGATTTTCAGCAGGCTGCCCGCGAGATTGGCGATGGCATCCATCGAGAAGAGTCGCTTGATCCCCTTCATGGGGGAAACCTTGGAGAGGTCCATCGCGAGTTTCTTCGGACTGAGAGCCAGTTGCGTCTGCGCGAGCCCCGGAATCAGCGTCGACAGGAGGGCGATCATCATGATCGGCATGACCCCGGCGATCACGAAGCTGCCGAGGTGAGCCAGCAAGCCACCGGGCGACTGGGTCTCCAACAGGAGCACGGGTAGCGAGAGCGAGGTGGTGTAGACGTTCTCGAGCTCGGCTATGAGGCGGTCCCCCGCCATGTAGAGCCCCGAGATCCCCGCCAGGAAAAGCAAAGCGCCTGTGAGGTCCTTGGAGTAGGCGACCTGTCCGCTGGCTCGCGCCTCCTGTTTCTTGTGGGGGGTTGCCTGTTCTGTTTTTTCTTGCGCGGAATCGGCCACGGCTCAACTCCCCGTCAACTGAAAGAGGAAGTCGTTCATGTGTTCGAGAACCGCCTTCACGGCCGGAATCACAGACGCGAACGTGGCGTACAGGAGGAGCATTCCGCCGAGGATCTTCACGGGAAACGCGAAGATGAATATCTGGAGTTGGGGGGCGACCTTGGCGAGCACGGCCAGCGAGACGCCAATCACGATCATTGCGACGAACACAGGCGCCGCGATCTGAAGTCCCGCGACGAAGATGCCACCCGTGAAGGCGATCACCGCGCTCACCATCTCACCGTTCAAGGTGAACGTCGTCACGGGCCACGCTTCGAAGGAGCGCGCCAGCGCCTTCAGGAGCACGAGATGCCCGCCCGACACGAAGAAGATCAGAAGCCCTAGGGTCTCGTAGAAATGAGCGATCAGCTGGGTGTTGACCCCGGTGATGGGGTCGCTGATGCTCGCCATGTTGAAACCCATTTCCGTTCCGATGAAGTCGCCGGCCATCCGGATGGCTCCGAAACCAACCATGGCGATGTAGGCGAGAAGGAACCCGAACAGGGCTTCCTTGACGACGTAGAGGGCGAGCATGGGGCTCCACCCCGGATCGGTGTAGCCGACGCGCGTGCCGACCATGGCCAGGATCGTGCCCAGCATGACGCCGAGCCCCACCCGTGCCACGCGAGAGCCGGGCGTGTTGCCGAACACGGGCAGGGGAGCGATCAGGGCCAAGCACCGCACCCAGTGCAGTACGTAGAATCTCAGCTCGTTGTCGAGGAAGGCCGGGTCCATGGGCCTTAGAACACCGCGTCCGCAAGAGCCATGAAGACGTTCGTCGTAAACGTGGCCAGGGTTCGCATGATGAAGGGCGCCAACAGCACGAGCGTCAAGCCCACGGCCATGATCTTGGGAATCATCGTCAGCGTCTGCTCCTGGACGCTGGTGATCGCCTGGAAAAGGGCCATGATGACACCGACGAGCATACCGACCACCATGGCCGGAGCGGCCACGAGAACGACGGTCCAGAGCATCTCTCGCCCCAACGTGATGACGTAGTATTCGTCCATGTGTCTCTCCTCAGCTCACCATCTCGAAGCTCCGCATGAGGGAGCCCACGACGAGAGTCCAACCGTCAACCATGATGAAAAGTAAGATCTTGAAGGGGGTGGAGATGATCACCGGCGGAAGCATCACCATGCCCATCGAGAGCAGGATGCTGGCGACGACGATGTCCACGACCAGGAAAGGGATGTAGACCAGAAAGCCCATCTTGAATGCAACCTTCAGCTCCGAGAGAGCGAAGGCAGGGATCATGACCGTGAGCGAAACGTCCTCCGGGTTTTCCGGCTCTTCAGCGCCCGTGATGCCCAGGAAGAGATTCACTTCATCGTTGCGCGCATGACTGCGCAGGAAGACGTGCAGGTCGGCGGCCGCCTTCTCGCCCGCGTCCGCCAAAGTGATCTCCTCGTTCATGTAGGGCGTGACGGCATCCTCCCAGATCGAGTCCAGAATCGGCTGCATCGTGGCCACCGTGAGAAAGAGCGACAGCCCGATGATCACCTGATTCGGAGGCATGTCCTGAATGGAGAGCGCCCGCCGCACGAACGAAAGAACAATGACGATTCGTGTGAACGATGTCACGGTCATGAGGATCGCCGGAGCGAGAGCCAGCACCGTGAGAATCAGAACGATCCTCACGGGCGTCGAAAGCTCCTCGTCCATCGCGGACGGTGCCGGCCCAGCAGTCGCGGCTTCGGCGCCTGGCGAGGATTGAGCCACGGTGCTGGGCGCCAGAGCGCCCAGGCATGCGAGGCATGCAAGAAGCAGGAGGAAGGTCTTCATGCTTCCACCTCCATCAGGGCGGCCAGGTCCGCCCCGCGAAGCGGAGTCTGCGCAGAACCGGCAGCGACCGGGTTCTTGACCTCCGCCACTAGCCTCGAGACCTCTTCTTCGGTGAACTCCGTGAGCAGCGAGACGTTCTGCTCCGTCGCCGCAACAACGAGTTTTCGCTCATAGACCTGAAGCACGTAGACCTGCCGCTTGGGCCCGAGCGGTACCGCGTCAACCACGGAGAGAACCTTCTCACCCGAGGGTGCGAAACGCGTCTTCTTGAGGAAGCGTTTCGCCACCAGTGCGGAGCCCGCGAGGAGCAAGAGGACGAGGATGAGGGAGCCCATGCTCTTCCATGCATCGCCCATCTGTACGCCCCGAGGCGCCTGGAGTTTCCTCTTGGCCGCCGGCGGCGACGGCGACGGCGTCACGGCAGCGGCTTCGGCGGGAACAGCGGCGTCCTTCCCCTCGGTGGCCGACGGCTTCTTGTCGTCTCCGGTGACGGCCATGGCCAGAATGACGCTCAACAGGAGTGCGCATCCGCCGAAGACAATGAGGCTGCGATCACGTGTCAGCATGTTCTCTCTCGAATCCCGGGTTTCCACCTCCCCGAAAGCAAGGGGTGTGCCGAGCGGCGAGGGTTTTTTCGAGAAGGCGCAACGCGTTGGAAAGACGAGGCTTCCGTGCGTTCGGAGAAAGACTTTCCGCCGGTGGGTCAGGGATCTGGCGTCGCGCATCGCGGCACCTGTCGCAATCCGCGACACTGCCGAAGGGCCTGGCGAGTCCTACGGTAAGGCTTCGAGATGCTCGCGTAGGATGCGGCGAATCTCGAGGATGGCGCGGGGGTCCTGATGACTGGCGTGGCCCGCTGGCAAGACGAATTCCGAAGGCACACCGTCCAGGCGCGCGGAACCCAGGCCCACCACGCCGTCGCCTTCGATGCGTGCTCGAGGCAGCTTCCCCGCGATACTGTGGAAGCGCGTTGCCCGGGGCAGGGGAATCGCGTTGAGCGCCGCGAGCACGCGAGCATCCGGTCGCAGACAACGCACGCCATCCACCAACTCCAGGAGCGTCGCGTCGTCGGCGACCAAGCAGCTCGGGGCCTGGGAGCGGAGCGCATCCAGCGCCTCTTCCAAGTCATCAGGACTGTCGACGAGCTGAGAGACGAGCGAGCCCAGAAGATTGGCGGCGAGTTCGCTGCCTCGATGGGGTGTCGCTATGAACACCATCTCGCTGATGTTCGGGACGGGTCTGAACTCGAGGGCGCTTCGCAGCCTCTCTTGAAGCTTGCGCGGAATCGGTAGGTCCTCGACGGGGCAGCGAAAATAGGTTTCGGTCAGAGTCTTTCCAGGGTCGAGAACTAGGGCCTTGGCGAGGAGGCCGCCCATGCTGTGGCCGACGACCACCATATCGCGGTTGGCCGTGCATTCGCCAGACGGGGCCAGGGCGCGCATCTCGAACACGGCCTTTCTGAGGGCTGCGGCGTTCTCGAGAATCGAGAGTCCGGTGGGGTAGAAATAGCTCCACACCTGGTAGCGGCGGCGGAGCTTCGGGTCGCCTAGGATTTCGTTTTGCAACTGTGCCCACGCTAGAGGACTCGACCAGATGCCGTGGATCAAAAGAAGAGGGATGCGGTCGGGGTCGTAGGGCTCGAAGAGGTAGATCCCCTGTTCGCGTCGGGCGCCGCTCGGGAAAAAGAGCGCCAGGTTCTCCCGAATTCGGAAGCTCTCCTCTCCGAAACCGTGAGCAAGCGCCGTCGTGAAGTCGGCGCTGAGGGGCCAAGGCCGATCCAAGCTCCGCGTTGCCGCGGCGAGAGAGTCGTAGAAGCCGATGGCGACGCCGCCCTCCGGCCGGATCTCCATGCGTGCGGTCATGGGGAAGCTGGGGTGCTCCAGGGCGTGGAGGTCGATCCGTCGGTTCTCGTCGTCCAGATTGTGCCGTTCGGCAATCAGCGATGCTCCCAACCCTTGCACCTGATAGCGAGGCGTGAGGCCCACCGGCTCTCTTCGGTCCGCGGGGATGAAGGCGTCGAAGGTGGCGACGTCGAGGGCCGGCGGCGCCAGGTTCAAGAGTAGGTGAAATCCCTCGGTCGCCGCTTTCTCGGGCCAGGTCGACGGGTGCCCCCAGAGCTCTTGAGAAATCTCCAGGAATCGGGCGAGCGCTGCGTTGTGAACCTCCAGAAGCGTCGCCGTGAGGGGGAAGCGGCTCGGGGCGGAGGGGTCGACGTCCCGCAATCCGCGAAGGGTCGCGCGTGCGGCGCGCAGGTGGAGGCTTTGATCCACGCTGTCGAACCGCCGGCGTCTGCCTGCCACCCACAGGGCCACCTCGGCTTCGGCGAGATCGATGGCACCGACGGGGAAAAGAGCGCGTTGTGCGGGTGAGGTGGCGGCGAGCGCATCCATCGCCCCATCGAATCGGCGTTCCCAGTCACCGAGACCCAAGGCCATCAAGACGCCTAGGGTGGATTCGGAGGGGGCTCCTCCGTCGAGCGCCGTGCGGCGCCGCTGGGCGCGGCTGCGGACCGCGGAGTTCTCCTGGTCGTGGATGGGGTGGAAGCTGCAGCTCGTCAAGAACGCGAGGAGCAAGAGGACCGATGGGGAGACGCGCCCTGAACGGTTCGTTCTCCGCCACCGGCCCCGTTGCTCCTCGGCGCGCGTCATCCCCATGGACTCAGCCTATCGCCTGAATCCTCCAAGGGAAGACCGATTGACGCATCAGGGAACGAGCGTCAGCGGCACCGCATTCGACACGTGGCTCAACTGGAACGACCCGTCGAGGACCACGGCGGCATGGTGGATGACCAAGCCCACCACCACGGGCGGAAGCTCGCCGGGCAAGACCGTCACCGTCGTGACGGCGCCTCCGCTGGCGTCCACGTTCCCGAGCGACCCGGCCAACGGATGCTGATTGGGGAAGTTGATGGTCTGATTGAAGTAGAAATCCGGGTTGAGGGGGATGATCTGCCCCTGGAACGCCACCCCTGGGCTCGTGCCCGTGACGCTGCCCAGAACCGCATAGAGTTCGCCGAAGTGGCTCGCGTCGACGCTCAGGGTGAGGGTCTGCACTCCGCCCGCGGCGACGGAGACGCTGTTCACGTCTGCCTGCAGAGAGGTTTCGACGGTGATGTTGCCGTCCGAGATGTCCAGGTAGTTGGTCCCGTTGTTCACCATGCGGACCCGGATCCGAAGGCTGTTGGTGGTGAGCAGCGGCGCATTCCACAGGTAGGAGTGGACGGCGCCGGCCTGGACGTTGCCGGGCGCCAGCCCGAGCGCGATGGGCATCCAGGGGCCGGCGGCCCCGTTGAGGGAGTATTCGAGATCCCACCCCACGGTGCTGTGCTGGATCACAACCTGCCACTGGATGTTGACGGGGGCCCCGCCGGCATAGACCTCGCCGCCGTTGGGGCCGATGAGGTGGACATGAGCCTGAGCCGATGCGGAGGAAAGAACCACCGCAGCGAGGAGGACGAGAAAGGTTCGCTTTGTCATGAAAGTCGCATTCCCGGCACGATATGGACAGTGGCGCGTCCAAGACGGCTCTTATACCCCGCGCCCTCGCCCCTGTCCACCCTGACGTTCATTCTCATGGAAGGATCGTATCAGCGGGTCCGGAAGAATCGGCGGGAGGTGCCGCCCGGGCCCACCGGGACGCGGAGACGGCGGTAGCATCGCGGGCATGCCCCCTCATAGGCGGTCTGCGACCTGTTCATATAGATGCGGACGTAGACGTTGCAGCAGGAGAAGACGATGCCCAAAAAGGGTTTGGAATTCGTGGTCTTCACCTTCCTAGGTTCGGCGCCTAGGGCCACGGAGATTGAGTCTGGACGAACGCTGCGATGAAATCCGGGGATGAAGAGTCGAGAATCAGAGCTTGGCTCCTCCGCGAGCGAGAGGCGGGACGGGCCTTGTCCGTCGCGAGGTGCGAAGCCGCCTTCCCGGGCGCTCGGACGGTCATCCGGGAGGTGATCCGCGAACTCGAGGAGTCGGATTCCGCGGCCACCCTCGCCGTGGACCCTTCGCCGACCGACCCCGCTCTTCCCACCCATGTCTCCTTCGACACGACATCCCGCACCTTTGGCCCCTATGCGCTGAAGGAGGTTCTTGGGCGAGGCGGTCAGGGGGTGGTCTTTCGCGCCCGAGACACACGTCTCGGCCGAGATGTGGCCCTCAAGATTCTCTCTGCCGACGCCTGCCACTCGGGGCCGGCCATGGCGCGCTTCCGACGGGAGGCCGAGGTGCTTTCTCGTCTCGAGGCTCCGGGACTCTGCACGGTCTACGAGACGGGCGAACAGGACGGATTCCCGTTCATCGCGATGCAGTGGGTGCGGGGGGTCGCACTCTCGGACGAAATCCGGCGGGAAGCCGGGGCTCTGCGTGCGTCGACGGAGGAAACCGTCGATGATCCCTGGCGAATCCGTGCCATCCCTCTCGATCCGGAGGAGTTGGACCGCAGGGTCGAGACCTTGGCGCAGTTGGCGGAAACGCTCCATTCGGCTCACGAATCGGGGCTCGTTCATCGCGACGTCAAGCCCTCGAACATCATCATCGCGGAGTCCGGCCCCCCGGTCGTCCTCGACTTCGGTCTGGCTCTCGTAACGAACGATGAGTCACCGACGATCACGATGTCTGGGGACCAACTGGGGACCCCCGCCTATATGGCGCCTGAGCAGGTGCAGGGGAAATCCAACCATGTCGGGCGTGCGACGGATGTCTACGGACTGGGAGTCACTCTCTACGAGTGGCTCACTCTGCGCCGCCCCTTCGAAGCCCCCACGAGGGAAGCTCTTTATCGGCAGATCCTCGCGATGCCCCCCATCCCCCCTTCCCGTCTCCGCCCCGGAATAGGGAGGGATCTCGATGTCGTCGTCCTGACGGCGATGGACAAGGACCCCGCCCGTCGCTACCAAACAGCCAAGGCCTTCGCCGATGACCTCCGTCGTGTCCTCGACTTCAAGCCGATCGCCGCCCGTCCCCTCGGACCGATGCCGAGACTAGGCCGGTGGGCGAAACGAAATCCGGCGATGGCCGCTTCCCTCTCGGTGCTGTTCCTTCTGCTCTCGGTGGGACTCGTTGTCGTGACCGGGTTGTGGCGGCGGTCGGAGGATGCTCTTGGCCTGGCAAGGCAGGAGAGTCGGCGCGCCGACTTGAAGAGCGAGGAGGCGACCAAGAATCTCGAGGAATACCTCAGCCTCTCCGACGCGGCCATGGCCCGGGGTGCTGTTCAGGAAGCCGAATCCCTGTTTCCGCCTCGGCCGGAGACCGTCCCCGTGATGCAGGATTGGGTCGTCCGCGCGGAGGATCTCGTGGCCAGGAGGGAGCGCCACCGTGAAGCGCTGCGTCGATTGAGGGCACGGCGCCGCCCTCGGTCCCTGGACACGTTGAATCCCCTTGAACGTCCCGAGGCTCTCCAGCGCCTCTCGGATCTACTGCGCCGACGGGCGACCCTCGCCGCCCGCGAGGCGGACGGCATTCCCGATGAGCGGCGCAAAGAGGAACTCGCTCGCTTGCGGAAGGATGTCGAGACGCGGATCGAAGCGTTGAAACGACAGCTCGCGGTCCTCGATCTCAGGGAGTACCTGGACGTGAGGGATCGGTGGAGAGCGAGCGTCCTCGAGGCCATGCTCGGCGATCTCGATCGCCTCGCTGGCATCGACGGTCGCCCCGGCCTGATTGCCGAGGTCAAGGCGCGCATCGAGACGGCGCGCTCCTTGGAGCGGGAATCCCTCGTCGATGCCGCCGAGGACTGGGAGCGGTGTCTTGCCGCCATCGCCGCGGACACCCGGTACCACGGTCTCGCGTTGCAACCCCAACTGGGGCTCGTACCGCTCGGCCGCGATCCTCGTTCCGGCCTTTTCGAATTCGCTCACCTCCTCACCGGCGACGTTCCCAGGCGCGGGAAGGACGGGCGCCTGGAGATCGACGGCGACACGGGCCTTGTGCTCGTCCTCATTCCAGGAGGGGACGCCACCCTGGGTGCCGTTCCGCCCGGCGACGGCGAATCGGCGCACAGCGCCCATGTCGACCCCCTGGCGCGCAAGGGGGAGGGGCCGATCCACCGCGTCCATCTGGATCCGTTTTTCGTCTCGAAGTACGAGATGAATATCGCTCAGTGGGAAAGGGGTGCCGGCGATGTCCTACGCGATCCCGAGAGTCCACGGGCGGACTACGAGCTGGCCGGCATGCAGCCCGTGCGGCAGCTCTCTTGGGCGAACGCGGCTCTGTTTCTTCCCCGGATGGACCTGGGAATTCCCACGGAGGCGCAATGGGAATTCGCGGCGAGGGCGGGTGCGACGACGCCGTGGCCGTGGGGACGGGACAGGAGCGCGGCCGCCGGGTGGGTGAACCTGGGGGATCGTTCGGCGGATGAGGCGGGCGTGCTGTTTCCGCGTCGGACGGAGCATCCCGATCTCGATGACGGATTCCCCGAATTCGCTCCCGTGAATGCGATGAAGCCGAACGCCTGGGGCTTGCACCACGTCCTGGGAAACGTCTGGGAGATCTGCCGCGACCCCTTTGGTTCCTACGACATCCCCTGCTATCCCGGTGACGGTCTGCGCGCGAGCGGATCGGAGGATCTTCGCAGCCTCCGTGGCGGGTCGTTTCGTTCGTCTCTCAAGGAATGCCGACTCTCCATGCGCGCCAGTATCGACAGGGACTCCGCCTCGTCGGCGGTGGGAGTACGGCCCATGAGGAGACTCGAACGCTGAGTGCCGCGACACCGATACGTGGGATCCTTCTCGACGTCATGGACACGGTGAGCCACGACCCTTTCTATGACGAGATGCCCAGGATTCTCGGCATGAGCTTCTCCGAGATGCTTCGGCTGAAGCACCCGACGGCCTGGCTCGATTTCGAGTGCGGGCGCCTGGCGGAGGAGGACTTCCTCGCCCGGTTTTTCGCCGACGGCCGAGCGTTCGATCACGAGACCTTTCGTCGCGCCGTGTTCGACGCCTACCGGTGGTTGGATGGCATGGAAGATCTCGTGGATGCGCTCGTCGCGCGACGCATCCCGCTCGGCTGGGTCAGCAACTACAGCCTCTGGTCGGAGGAGGTCGACCGCCGCCTTGGCCTCACGCGCCGGGCGCCGTGGATCTTTCTCTCCTGGAAGGAGGGTTTCAGGAAGCCGGATGCCCGAGTCTTCCAGGTGATCCGTGCGCGTTGGGGGATGGCCCCTTCCGAAACCCTCTTCGTGGACGACCGCGAGGCCAACGTGCAGGCTGCGGCCGCCGCGGGATTCCAGACCCATCTTTTTCGAGGTGAAGCGGACTTGGCCCGTCGCGTCGCCGCGGCGGGCCTTTCGGGATAGAATGGGCTCATGGTCGTCGACTTGTCTCCATTTCTCCTCGTCGAGGGCGCCGATGCCCCGCTTATGAGTGCGTTGACCGCCGGCGCCGCCTCTCGCGGTTACCGTATTCTCGTGGACGGCGAAGGCGACGACGTTCCGCCCCTTGCGGGAGCCCTCCATTTCAGCTCGGGGAGCCGGAGCTCGAGTCTCGAGGCCGCCGTCGCGGCCGGGCCCACGCTGGCCTTCCGATTCTTACGGCGCACCGTGGCTCGGCTGGCGGAGGGAGCCGCCGTTGTTCTCGTGGCGGGAAGCGTGGGGGAGGATGCCCCCCATCTTCGCGTCGCGGATGAGGCTCTCCTGGGGCTTGCCCGCGCGGCGGCGGAGGATCTTCGTTCTCGAGGAATTCGGGTGAGGTGTCTCGGCCGGGGGGAGGAAGCAGACGCGGACTCTCTGGCCGCGGCGGTTCTCGACGCGGTCGTGGGGCCGGATCTCTTGGGCGGATTGCGCGTCCTCCTCTGAGGGCGTCACCCGTTTTTGGAATCCCCCAACCGGGTTAGGGTGGCCCCATGAGCGCCACCGGGAACGAATCCGCTGACCGCCCCGATCTCACCCGCTACCGTCGCCCGGAGCGGGCGGAGGCCTACGCCGGCAAGTTCGAGAAGACATGGGGGCGCCGTCGCACGTCGCGGCGCGAGCATCGGATCCTGAAGGACTTCCTCGCCCGGGTGCCGAAAGAGTCCTCCCTTTTGAACGTCCCCTGTGGTGCGGGGCGCTTCTCGGAGATTCTCTTGCCGGAGGGCTGCGGCCCCCGTGTGTTCGCGGACGCTTCCCTGAGCATGCTGGACGAAGTGCGCGGGAAGCTCGGGGTCCGTCCCGATCTGCGCCTCGAGCAGATCGATCTTCTGAAGGACGAGCCGAAGGAGACCTTCGACGTCGTGGTTTGCATCCGCCTCCTTCACCACCTGGACCGGAGCGAAATGGCTCGGGTCCTGGACTTCCTTTGCCGTGCGGCGAAGGAAAGCCTCATCCTCACCGTGGCGAGCGATGCCACTTGGAAGGGATGGCGCCGTGCCCGCAAGACCCGCGCCGGCACGCGCCGGGGCGGGGAGACCATTCTCTCGCCGGCGGAGCTTTCCCATGAACTCGGGCACCGGGGGTTTCGACTCGACGGTCTCCGTCACGTCGACCGCCTCTTTTCCACCCAAACCTGGGCCCTCGCCCGAAGGTCGTCGTGAGAGTCAGCCTCCGGGCTACCCTCGGCAGGAGCCTGGACGCACGTGGTATCGTAGTGGACGGTTTCGATTCAATCGGGAGACCCGACGGTGAAAAGCGTCGACCTGGGAGTGATCGTCTTGGTGGCCACGGTGTTCTGGGGGCCAACCCCGACCTGCTTCGGGCAGCGCGGCCTCCAGTCGATCTGCCAAGCCTTTTCCGGCTTCGATCAGGACGGCGACGGTGACGTCGAGATCGATGATTTGCAGGTGCTTCAGACCGGGGGCGAGAATGGCGCCCGCGTGCTTCTCCTGGTGGAGTCCAGGCTTCTGAAGCCCCTCGAGGGCGCGCCCGCGCTCCTTCCTCCCCTGCGACGCTGGGTCGAGGACTTGGCTCGGGAATCCCGGAGGGCGGCGCTCATCGCCGTGAGTCTCGAAGCGAATCCCCGTCATCAAGACGGGCGCTACGTGTTGGCTCTTCGGGAGTTCTTGCGGGCGGTGGCGAAGGATGGGGATCTGGCCGGCGTCGTGCTGGTCGGACGATTCCCCGATGCCCTCCTCGTCCGGGTCTGCAACTGGCGAAAACGAGAGCGCCTCGTCCTGCGGAAGGGGAGGCCCAACGAGCGGCGTTACGGCGAGGTTTCTTTTCTTCGCCGCGTCCCCGAGATCGTGGCCCGCCGCGCGGATATCGTTCTGGCGGATCTGAATGGCCGCTGGGAGGACGTCTACCGGCAGCCCCGCACGTGGCTTCCCACTTTGTGGGCGGCCTACCCCGGGGGCGTCCCCGTTCACGGGGGGCGTCCCGATGACTTCGAAGAAGGGGTGTTGCCGTTCGAGGACTTCTTCTACGTGCTCGATGGGCGGGTCGAGCGGCTGGAGGAACCTTCCCAAGACGGTGGCGAGCGGAGGCCTTCGTGGCTCATCTTCGATGACGACGGAGATTTGGAAGTCGGCGCGGAGGATCGACGTCGCTCCAACCCGATGGCCGTGCCCGACATCCTGGTTTCTCGCCTGGATGCGCGTGGGGTCGCCCTGCGGCCGAAGAGCCGCCTTCGTGGTGAGGCCGGCCACGGCTTCCTGGACGCCCAAGGACACCCCCAGTCGGTTCGCTTCAAGAAAGGAACGAAGCTTCCCCACTGGCGAAATGAGATCTGGGAACACGATCCTATCCTCGAGAGGCGCCTGTTGGCGGCAGCGATGGATCGTAATCACGCGTACCGCACGGGCCGCTCGCAGGTCGCCTGGCGGCCGGCCTCCCTCGCGTGCGGGTTGCCTTCGGGCTACGACGCGACGCGCCGGGCGGCCGAAGCGTGGAGCGAAGAGGACCGAGAGCACCTGGATGTTCGGGGCAGCCCCACGCTCACCGCGGTGGCGAAATGGTTGGGGTATCCAGCGATTCTCAGGACGATCCGGGCTCACAGCGATGCTTGGGGAAGCGTCTTCGCTCGTGGAGACATCGAGGGCCTGAAGGGGCTCCTCGGGAAGCCCCCTTGGGCCTGGACTCCTCGGGGAGCGTTCCTGGTCCCGTCGCTGGATGCGGCTTGCGGGGGCGGAAAACTGGATTGGTTCTTCTGGCGTACCGCGTGGGAGCGGGGCGGCGTGGTCCGAGGTCCGAGCTTCTATGTGCACACGGGGTGCGACGGCATCTCACCTCCCGGGGCCGAGACTCTTCCCTTCGACCATGCGGACTACGGCGTGCGGCAAGGGGGAGAGGCGATGCTGTTCTTTGGAGAGGGGCTTGCCCTCGTGGGGCGCGCCAAGGTGTTCTATGACGAACCTCGCGGCTTCGCCGAGACCCTCGGGGCGGGCGAGAGTTTCGGAGAGGCTTGGGCTCGCTATTTCGAGATCGAAGGGGCCGCGAAGAGCAAGGGGGAGGTCGGCGGAGAAATCGGTCGGAAGCGCGCCTACTTTTGGAGCGTTCTCGGGGACTGGACTCTCTCCCTCGCCATGGCGCGCCACCGCTGACTCGCCGCCGTCCGCGGTTCGGTGGACAAAAGCTGTTGTGGAAGTCGACACCCTGTTCGGTTTTCCAACAGCGATTTTGTCTGAACCCCTGATCTTCAAAGGACTTCAGTCTCACGCCGATTGTCGTCGATGACGGAACCATGGGGAATGTGGACCAATTGGACCTCGCCGGCATCGATGCCTTGCTCGACCGCTTCAAGAAGCGGCGCAAGGATCAGGACCGCATGCGCAAGACGCTGGCCGACTTCGAGGTGGATGCGCCCCAGATCGTGTCCGCGCAAGCGATGACGGCCATGGAGCAGCGGTTCCGCATGGTGGCCGACCACGCCGCGGGCGACATGGGAGCGGGTTTGCGCTCTCAGGTCGACTTCGAGTTGGCGTCGTGCCGACAGCTGCGCTTGCGAAGTGTGGTGGAGGGGCTGCCCAATCGTCTTTGCATTGCGCGGAGTGAAGCCCCGGGACTGCCCCTGCCCGTCTTCGTCCTCATGGACTTGGAAACGGCAACGTCGATCATCGACAGGCTCGTGGGCGGGCAAGGCGCTTCGTCGGACGTGGACCGCGACTTCACGCCGATCGAACAGCGTGTCCTCATGGACGTCATCCGACCCTTCCTCTCCAGTCATGAGAAGGTCTTGAGCTCCACGCTCCCCTTGTCGCTGCAAGAGCCGGTGTTTCAGAGCACGCGGGACGAGTTGGCCGCATTCCCACTCCCGGAGCTCTTCCTCGTCGTCGCCTACGACGTCACCGTGGCCGGGAGCGTGAACTGGCGCTTCCAACTCCTCCTTCCCCTCGCGAATCTCGTCGACGCCATCGAAAAGGCCGCGACGGTGCCCCTCCAGCTGAGCGAGTTGGCCGAGGAGCGGCGTGAGGCTCTCAAGCAGCGTCTTATGGGTGTGGGCGTGGGGTGCTCCGTCGACATTGGCTCGTCGGAATTGACTCTTTCCGATGTCGCCGGGCTCGTGCCCGGGGACGTCGTTCTCTTGGACAAGAAACCGGGCGAACTCTTCGATCTCAGGATCGAGGGGGCGCTCAAGTACCGGGGTCGACTGGGCCGCCGAGGGCAGGGAATGGCCTTCGAGGTGGCGGAGGCCGTCAATGCGGAGGCGAGTTGAGATATGACTGACGAGACCCAAGAAGACGTCGACCTGGCGGATGGAACCGCAACGGACACTCATCAGGACTCGGAATCCGATCCCCAGGCCGAAACCGAGACGGAAGCGGCCACCGAGACGGACATCTCGCCCTTCGACCTGGACGATCTAGGCCCGGGCATTGCCGCCCAGCCCGCTCCCGAGAACTTTGGCCGCGTTCTGGACGTCACGGTTCCCGTGACAGCGCGGGTGGGCGCCGTCCGCAAGACGATCTCCGATGTCGTCGATCTCGTCCCCGGGTCGATCATCGATCTCGAGCGCAGCGCGTCGGAACCCATCGACATCGTGGTGGGGGACAAACTCATCGCCCGTGGCGAGATCGTCGTCGTGGACGAACACTACGGGATCCGGGTCGTCGAAGTCATCCAGGACTGAGGAGGTTTTCCTCGATTCCGGGAACGTCTCAGTTCCCCAACTCCTCTTGGACGCGACCTTGCAGATCGGGGGCCTTGAAACCCGTCGGAAGCAGACCGAAAAGCCCCAGGCGCGCCGCTCGAACAATGCTCACGGGAGACGTGTCGTGAAGGATGACGACGAGGGGTTTCGCGGCACAGTCGGGGAAAGCCTTGAGCGCCCGCAGATTGGGCAGCAGGAATTCCTGCCCCACCTTGATCTCCACCACGGCGCCGCCAATCTCGGACTTGGGGAAGCTACGGACCAAGTCTCCGAGGTCCTCGGCATCCCGGACGCCGTGTTCACCCGCCGCGCGTTCCACGTTGCGACGGCTCTCGGGAGAAAGCCCGAGCATCATCAGGGGCCCCAGCAAGGTGGCCGGTGTTGCGGAGGCGGATTTCGTTTCCATGTCGAGAGACGCTCGGGCCAGCGCGGCCGGCATGAGAAGCAGCACGCCGTTGGCGCTGCGGTCACCCAATCTCCACTCGAGCTCGGCCCCGAAGAGTTCTCCGGAGGGCACCGGGTCGCCGCCGTCCTCGCTCCAGGTGGATGCGTTCAGATGGGCGAAGCGGGGCTCGCCGTCCGGCTCAGCCCCCATGGCCGCGAAGATTTGGGTCATGGCTGCGCCCATGGGCTCGAGCCCGCTTTCCAAAGCCTGCCGGCCTTCGCCGGAGAGCCCTCCTCCGTCTCCCGGTGGGGCGCCCAGGGACTCCGCGACGAGTGCGGCCGCCTCGGGGCCCACGAAGATGAGGCCCGTCCCTTCGCCCGCCTCGGTCTTCACTCCCACGGTGTAGGCGACGCCGGAGGAGGGAAGGTCTCCGCGCAAGCTGGCGTCGTCCCGGAAACTCTTGGCCACCACGGTGACGTCGGCCTCCTTGGAGGTCCAGTCGCCGAGGGTCGTGGCCAGGGTCTGGGCTGCATCGGTCAACCAGTCCTGGGCTTTGGCTTGCGTCGGGGTACTCATCTGGTCATTCTCGCCCGGCCCCCTGCGCTTGGAGCGAGAGGGCTCATCTTGGCGAAGCATAAAAAATGCCTCCTGAGATATATCGGATCGGGCGAGGATCAATCATGAGCCCCCAGCAGAGTTTCGAGGCCGAGTGGCGGGAGCGATTCGAGCGGTTCGCCGCCCGCGGGGGCACCGAGGCGCGGATCTCCGGCTGGTCGGAACACGGGCTCAAGCGCCGGATGCAACGGGTGTTCCAGGTTCTGGCGACCCACGAACTCGCCGGACGACGCATTCTCGACTTGGGCTGTGGGACGGGGGTTTACTCCCAAGCCCTCCTTGCTCGCGAGGCCCGTCCCCTCGGCGCCGACTACGCCCTCGGCATGCTGCGTCGCGCCCAGCAGGTGTTGGGGCCCGAGGTGGCCGTTCCCCTCGTTGCCGCCGATCTGCTGAACCTTCCCTTTCGAAGCCGGAGTTTTTCCGGCCTCATCAACGTGGGTGTCCTCCAGCACATCGCCCATCTGGATCGAGCGCTTGGCGAGATGGCGAGAGTCCTCGATGGCGATGGATTCGCCTTGATCGTGACCCTCAATCGTCACTCGTTCCACGCGGCCGCCTCATGGCTCGTGGCGTGGCCTCGGGCTTGGCGCCGTGGCCGTTGGCGCCCCAAGCGACACGCTCTTCGTCGTTCCGCCGCTCGGATATCCCGCGCGGCGACCCGGGTGGGTTTCGCCCGACCCCGATTCCGAGGCGTCTACCTCTACCCGAAGCCTCTGCGGTGGCTGGAGACGCTCCTGGATCGTCTCGACGTGTTGCGGTGGCGCGGGCGGCCCCTCCTTCTTCCTTTCGCCAACGCGTTCCTCGTCGAATTGCCCAAGTCGCCCACCGCCGAGGCGTAAACGACGGATCGTTTCAGGGGACGGATAGGGCCAGTCCATTCGTGGCCGAGAACGCTCCGTTGGGCGCGCCGTTGTCCACGCAGAAGAACTGGAGGTAGCCAACGCCGGGGGCGAGGTTGGGCGGCAGGGTCGCGCCGACCGCCACATTGCCGGCCGCGTCGGTAGGAATCCACGCCGTGGAAACGAGAAGCCCTCCGATGTGGATCGAACAACCATTGAAAATGAAGTTGGACGGTTGAGTCGCCAAGACCATCAACCCATAGCTGCTGGGCAAAGCGTGAAACACGTGAATGCTGAGAAAGCTGCCGGGGGTTGCGGATCCCACCCCGATCAAGCCAGGAACGACACCGAAGGAACCGGGGCATCCCTGGCCGTAGATGTCGTACGTACCGTCGGAATCCGCTACCTGAGTCGCAATGCCTCCAAGTGTGGGCGTCGAGATGACGCCGCTCTGCGTCCACGTGTCCGTCCCCGCGTCGTATGTGAAACGCGTGATGCCGCCGTCGATATGGCTGGCTACGAACATCTCGTTGCCATCGGGAGAGAATGCGACGCTGATAGGCGTCTGCGATGTGACCGTACCGTTGGGAATGGGTGATCCCGAGGCATCGAACAGGAAGCGGGCGACCGTGTTGGAAAAAACGTCGCAGAGATAGAGTTCATCGCCCCGGAAAGTCATGTAGTGCAAAGACGTTGCGCCTGGGACGGTGAAATTTCCCACCGGCGTATAGGACCCGTCGGGATTGCGCGTCAAGCGTTCGACGCTGGTGTAGCTGCTCACGAAGAGTTGTTGGTCCGCCGCCCGCACGGCGATCCCAAGCTGGTTCGGGCCCGGGGCCGCCGGGATGACGCCGTTGGCGACCGGCAATCCTTCGGGCGTGAAAAGAAAGCGCGAGACGAGGCCCGAAGTCCAGTTCGTGACAAAGAGCTCTCCATCCACCGGGTTGAAAGTCAGCTGGTGCGGGTCC
>DRQF01000073.1 GCA_011369445.1 Planctomycetota bacterium
CATTCCCAGCCACCTTCTCAAGTCCGAGATCGGCATTCCCGGATACCTCAGTTGTGTTGTCCCTGGTCCTCGTATTGAACACGGCCCAAAATGAGTTGGGAGAACCCGCCCCGTTGCTCCATCCTACGTCACAGTCAGTCACGTGGTTGTCAAGGAAAAAACTTGATCCACCGAAGTTGAAGTTGCTGTAGAAGCCACGGACATTCAGTTCCCCGCCCCCATAGATGGTGTTCCCGATATGAACCATCCCGCCACTGAGGGCCATCAAGAACGACCCACGAGCGCCACCGTAGAAGAGGTTGCCCACACTGATCCATCTCAGGCTTGGACCCTTGCCACGAGACGCCGTCGTGGTGTTGTTGATCTCGAAGCGGCAGTAGACCACAGGAAGGCTCGCGCTAGAACTCTGGTACACGACCCCGTTTGAACTTGTGGAGTACCAGCCAGCAGCGGATGTTTTTGCGTCGCAGTCAATGAGAAACGACGACGTAGCCCCCAGCGACACGCACCGCGTCTGGTTCGTTGTCGTAGTACTCTGCTGTTCGACACGGCAGCGGTAGAGTCCGCTCCCCAAAGCCGTGCTCTGAATCTCCACGATGTCATCAGCCGCGATCGAACCAACAAAGGACAAACCCATCATGATGTTCATGTCGCCCGTCACGATGAGTGCTGTCGTTTGTACCGTGATGATCGGGAAGTTCGTCGTGTTGAGTGGGCCTGTCCCGCCAAAGTCCCGTGGCATGATCTCAGATGGCCAATCTGCTGGGGCAGACGTCGTCGAGTCATAGCCAATCCAAACGATTGGAGCGTCCCCTGTTCCATCCGCCGCCATTGTCGGGGAGGTAAGTGTGTAGGAGCCCCCCTTGATCCAAACCCTGTCCCCTGCAACCGCGTTTGCCAAGGCTACCGACAAACTGGACGGATTTGCGGCAGAGTTGGTTGCCCATGGCTCCGTACCTGTTGCCGACACGTACTTGTCGTTCCACGAGATGGGGGACGTGGCCATCAGATCCCTCCCCTACTTCGCCTTGTCAATTTCCTGTACGTGGCCCGCATGCCACCCTGAGCCATCTTGCTGAAGTGCAGACGGGCTGCAAGAAAATTGAGAGCACCGCGAACCTCTCGAACCGTGGGCATCGGCTCCTGCTCCTGCGCCTCGTAGTGGTTCGGAAGTTTTGCCGTCGGGGAGAGTTTTTCTGCCTCCACCAAAGCCCCCAGCTCATCCTCCAGGAAGGACAATCGCCGGGACAGATCCCTCATGTCATGGAAGATCGCCACGATCTCGGACATCAGGTTCATCGCCCGTGCGGTTTTTTCTTCCTGCACAATCTCTTGTGGCGTCAGCTCAGGCATCAGAGTGTCACAGTCACCGGGGTCGTGAAGAATGCTCCCCATTGCCCAAGATCATTCGGGACAAGAGCAAAGACGTTGAGAGTCAGTTGGAGACCAGCGGTCGAAGCAGCAGACCCACTTGGGAACCCCTGAATCAACTCGTTGTGCGCAACCTCACCAAAGTCCGGTCCTGTCGTGATTGGAGGCCAAGTGAGCGACGCCCAGTAGGGAAGCCCGGTCGTCGTCATCGGAGGAATCACGTACTCCAACATCGGAGGTTGGCCAGCGAATGCGGGCCCCAGGTTGAAGATCGTTCCCCCGACATTGAGTGGAAGATCCATCGCCCCCTGCCCCACCGCATCGAAGAAGACGAAGAGGAACGTCGTCCCCTTGTTCGGGTGAATGTCTCCCGGAGAGACCGCAGGATTCGCTGTCGGCAATCCTACGGCTGCCACATCAGTAGGAGCCCAGTGGAAATTGAACTGGAGAATGTCACCCAGGGAATTGGACCCGAACCAGCTCATTATCGGGAACGTGAAGATCGACGCAGGCGGTCTCTCCATCGTCGGAAACGGGACCGTGTTCAGCGGCTGCTGAGACATGATCCACGTTGGAAAAGGCGGAATCACGAACTGCGCGGGGTCGCCAATGTAGTTGGGTCCGGTGTTGAGCTGAGCCGAGAGGGCGCCACAAAGCAGCAGAAGACAAACGAGAGATTTCATGGGTTCCTCCTCAATCCAGAGATGCGGTGAGATTGCCGGTCGAGAACGTTCCCGTCGCTCCGACGACGATGGTCTGTGGGGTCGTGAGCGCGCCGCCCATCAGGAAGTTGCCCGCCGTCGAAGCGTCATAGACGCCGAAGTGAGTCGCCTGGAGCCAATCCGCGGTCACGGCCGGTCCGAAAACGACGTCGGCGGAGATCGAAGACGAGCCCGCAGAAGAAGCGGCGAAGTTTGCGGCGACTCGGGCATACCCGTTGCCGGACAATTCGCTCGCGCCCGTCTCACCGGGGTCGGCAGAGTGCAGCGAAATGAAGAGAGTCGCAGGGGAAGTGAAGTTGCGAAGACCTTCGCCCAGGACGTGGTCGAGGACCTTGTCTTCGAGGTAGTTTGAAAAGCTCACCGATCAGCCTCCAGGCTAAACGGCGGCAACTACGCCAGCGATCTTTGCCCAGTGTGTCGCGTTTGCGATGGCTCCGGGCGATGACGCATCATTCCTCCAACCCACCGTGATGGTGGCCGGACCCGTGATGGTCCCCAACGGCGACCCCATTGTACCGCTTCCGGAGACATCGATCTGGCTGCCCTCAATGCCCGTCCCGGTGGCGAGGACTGTCGTCGTCGTTCCGTCGTCCACAACAACCGAGATTGAGTAGGTCCCGCCCGTCGCTCCAGCGGTGATTCTGGCGTTCGCCTGGGTGATGAGGAACTTCTTTCCGGATGGGATCGCGAACTTCTCACCCGCCCCATTGCTATCGAAGAGTCCGGAATCGACGACACCCTTTGATGTCGCGGACCGCATGCGGAAATCCAACGTGATTCCTGGCTCAATTGATAGGCCGACGACCGTCGACGAGCTGAAGTCAATTGTCCCCTGGACGTTCTGAGTCGCCCCGGAATTGCCAAGGTCCACGGTCGGCGTCGGGGGCGATCCCGTCGTAGCCGTCAGCGTGTTCCCTGTCAGGGTTGCCGGAGTGAGCGTCCCACCAGATGCGACGACCCAATTTCCGAGCGCGTCCAGAAACGGCGTTCCACCGTTCGGAAAGTCGGTCGCGTCCAGCGTGGGAATCCGCTTCGGCCAGAGTATGCCGACCATTCCCGCCGTGGGGATACTCTCGGCCATCGCCGATGCAAGCGTCACAGTCGATCCCGTGTGGCTCGCCACCGCGTATTGAGGCCGCGGCTCGAAGCCCTGACCCGCGAACTCGATGAAACCGCCATCGAACCGACCATCGTTGGGGATAGCGTTTTTGAGCTGGAGGACCGTCGCCGTCGATCCGGAGTCGATCTCGACGCGCATGTTGATCGGCGGAGACTGGAGATCGATGCCGGAGAACGCCTCTTGAATCTCCTGCTGCGATTGAAGATTCCAGAATGGCAACGGCATCCAATTTGCCGGGGTCGTCGGATCAGGCGTGAAGAGCGTCCCGTTCTCGGTCCCGCCATAGATCGCAGCGTTGGGCGCGAAGAAGGCCGCCGCGGCACCCGTGAAGTCGCGTTCGACGACCCATGGAGCTTGGTAGTTCATGGCGCCGCCGCCAGGCCCTCCCCCACCGTCCGAAGTCGAATTGGGCGTATCCAAGCCCGTGGGCTCGATCCCTGTCGAGTCCTCTTTGATCTCGACCTTGGTCTTCGTGTGGACGACCGTTTGCCCGCCTGGGAGGTAGACCGAGCAACCATCCGTTACGGGCGGAGGTTGCGGGTTCGGTCTGGTGCGGAGGCATTCCAGCTCCCGCTTCTGGCGCTCCAACTCAAGCCGTATGTTCCGCATCTCCGCAGTCTCGGACACAAACTTGCGCTCGAAAAGATTCTCTCGCAGGTCATCGAGGAACCCGCGGGAATCGAAGGCGATGCTGGCTGTGCCGTTGTTGAAGTCGTAGCTGATCGACTGGCATAGCCCGTAGAACCTCGCCTGATCGTTCGAGATGCCGGGCGTGCCGCTCCCCAACGTGACCCGGAAACCGAGGTCAGCCAGAGGCAGCCAAAGAACGAGGCCGATCAGATCAATCTGTCCGGTGTATTGCGCCTGGTTGAACCGCCTCCATAGAGCGCTCCCAATGGCCGCGAATTGCTCGTCCTGGCTGTCGTCCTCGTAGCTATCGAACGAGACGATCAGCTCTTTGGCGTGCTTGTAGTTCCAGAATGCCCCGCCCGCGTTCCCGGTGGCTGGCACGCGCACCTGATGGACTTCGAGCGAGAACTTGTCCGCCTCAAGGTCGGCTTTGGGCAATGGCGGCGGCGGCTGAGGGATGCACGTCGTCTTCTGCGCTGGATCAGCGACTGGTCTCGACGGCATGAAGTAGATGCGGGCCGATTGGATGCTGTTCGAATTCGCGTTCAAGCTCGGCCCAGAGGTCAGGCCGAAGAAGTCGAGGACGTTTTGATCGCCGCTTGGTGTGATGGTCGAGGATTGCGCCTGGACTGGTTGCTGGACGATGGACTGATTGGCGACCGGGTAGGTGAACTCGGGCGGGCACGTGAAGTCTGTCACGAACTGCCCTTCGTCGATGGCGGTCGTGTTTTCGATGTGGAAGACGCGACCCTGGGTCCAGCGCTGATTCGGCGCTTGAGGCTGATAGAGCGACGACTGCGTCAGCTCGAAGCGATCCCCCATGCCGACGCCATCGACCACCTCGGACTGGAGATAGGGCGCGTTTTGCTGAATGTCCCGGTCCAGGTGGAGCGAATAGCGGCGAATCGTGTTCGTAGGCGCGTCGACCCATCCGTCATTGTAGAAGCCCTCGATGACGGCGGTCACTGCTGCGGGTTCGATGTCGAGGCCCTGTTGCGTCAACAGGAGGACCACGGCGCCGGTCCACTCGCCATTCCCCGAGCCGTCCACGACCTCATGGTCATCGAGATAGGCGCTCGTCAATGACGAAAAGTGAATCCTGGTCTTCGCGTTCACGGTCTCGATGGAGTCGATCACGACGCCGTCACCGTCTGCGCCGCGGTCAGACGTCCGCCACTGGTGCAAGGACGGCGAATAGTTCGAGTCGTAGGCCGGATTCCATGTCGGCGTGATCTTGAGGTTCGGCCCTTGGTTCGGGTTCGAGAATCCGATCTTGATCCGCTCGGTCTTCTGCTGGGTCCCGATGACGCGCACGGCGCTATAGCTCTGCGAGAGGTCAACGGAAAGACTGTTCTCGGAGCTGTATTGCTCGAGGTCGATGGGGATCGTGGGGGGTCTCGACGAAACATCGTCCATGGGGAGCGCCAAGTCTCCGCTGACGTAGGTGAAGATCGAATTCGCCGTGAAGGTGATCGTCTTCGTCGCCTCGTCGACCGCTTGGACGTCGAGGACCTCGGTCTCATAGAGGTTCACCTGACTGGCAAGACGGATCGAAGATCCTGGCCCCGTCGTAGCGAAGCCGGCAGCGTCCGCAACGATGACTTGATTGGCCGCGGGTTGGCTCGTGACCGTGGTGAATCCCTCTTGAATGAGGTCCCGCGATGTGTCGACGAAGTGCCAGATGCGGGTCCTCGGATCAACGCGGATGTCATAGTCGGGATAGGCCGTCCGCATGATCCGACGGACCACGGAGCCGAAGCCCTGATTCTCGAAGACCATCTTGGGTGGGACGTAGGTCAGCGTCGCCAGTTCGGCGGAATCGAAGATGCCCGAAGATCCCAGCATGTCGAGGTCGGAGAGCTGCGTCGCATAGACGACCTGGAGATAGTCGAGGATGTCGCCGACCGTCATCTTGAGATCGGGGATGCGCGGATTTCCGAAGCCGTAGGTCGGATCGTTGTCGATCTTCTTGATGCCCAAGAACCAGTCGTTCTTGTCCTTCTTGGGGTCGATTTCGCCCACGATGAAGGTCGGGATGTTGATCCCGTCTGCCAGGCTCTGAACGACCTTGAACTCGTCCGACCATGTCAGCGCGTCGACGGCTTCGATCTGGAACTCTGAGATGCCGCCTTCTTGGCGGACCCGCTTCATGGAGCGAATGAAGCCCTGGAAGTGCTCCACCATGACTGAGGACGGGAGCGCGTTCGAGTGCCACGAAGGAAAAGACCCGCCCCCGGATATGTTCGGACCCTGATCGAGGAGGAACCTGATTCGATCACCATACCCGAGGGCGAGATTGTTCTGATTCACGAAGTCGGTCACGCGGAATCGAAGAATCTTGCCCGTCCGTGAGCATTCGAGAGAGTCGACCGCGATGCAGATGCGATCGCTCCGATTGATGTCGCCGCCGGCGGGGTTATATCCGAGCTTGAATCCGTCGGTGACGATGATGGTAGCGTCCGAGTCCTCAGCCGTCGGCGCCGTCCCGTCCTTGAATAGGACGATCTGACCTGGGACCTGCTTCGAGTAGATCTTGAGCAGCTTTCCGGTGACTTCTTCCGTGAGGCTCACGTTGAGACGCCCTCTGCCGGATCTTGCGTCGAGCGAAAGGTCAGGGTCAACTCGATGACCGATGAGGGATCAGGACCGGAGACGGGCAGCTCGGCGTTCCCGACCACGAGAGAGCCAGGGAGATGCCAGTCGGCCCGGAAGACCTTGGATCCGACGCCATAGCTGAACGAGCGCGTTGGCGTCGTGATCGTCTTACCCGGCACGTCGATGGCCGAGATTACGACCACCTCGTGGAATGTCTTTGGGTCCGTGGCGTCGAGCAGGAGAACGTAATCGCCGATGCTCCATCCCGCATCCACCGTCGTGATGGGAAGCGGATCCGTGGGAGCAACGAGCGTCGAGACCGTCGTTTCGTCAGCTTCGCCCCAATCTACGCCGTCAGGATCGCGGACGAAGACGAGGGGCTGCGCGCCAAGCGGGAGCGAGGTCAAAAGATCCCGCTGCCATGTCCTGAGCCTCCGCCAGAAGCTCTTGATGGTTTCGCCGCCTACGCGATCGCGCTGGAATGCGACCTTCACGGCCATCTCGAACCATCCAGCGGGCGCCGTGAAATACCAGTGAGCCCGCTCCGACCAGGTGCCACCGCGGAACTCGGGGTCTCTCTTCTCGACCGCGAACTTCTCCGCGCCGACCTTGTAGTCCCCGACCTTGACGTGCCCGTAGTAGACGATTGGTGCGCTCATCGTGACTTCGCAAGCCTCCCAAATCGTTCAATGTCACGCTTGATCTGAGCGACTTGGCCGTCGATGCGTTCAAGCCGCCCCTGGTTCGCGCCGATGATCGTGATCGCCTTTTCCGTCAGGGCCGTCAGTTGCTCGGTGATGGAAATCTGCTTCTCGTCGGCCGCGGCCTGCTCGGCCAAGAGTTCCTTCTGCTGATCGAGTAGCTCTTGACGCTTCTCGGCTGCCGTGTTTGCGATGTCCTTCAGCTTGGCCTGGAAGTCGAGGAGTTCGGTCGTCCCGTCCGGGCGGATTAGCTTCTTCAGCGCTTCCTCGAGCTGCGGGAATCGCTGGTTGAGGACGCCGCCCGCTCGCTCGATGCCCTGAGCCCCGAAGCCGCCGAAGGACGCGCCGCCTGAGATGTCCCCGAAGCTCGGCCCACGGAATGCGTTGTTCACGAGGTCGAGATTGCGCCTGCGTCGCTCGCGGGCCGCCTTGCGCTTGATCGACCGGACGCGGACTGTCTCGCCGGCTTGTGGTCCGGATTGCAAGAACGAGGCCGCCTGCTTGCGGATGTTCGCAGCAAAATCTTCGCCTGCCGCCTTGATCGACTTAGCAAGCTCAGACTCGACGGCGCGAAGCTCCTTGCTCGTCTGCGCCATGTCGTCCTTGATCGACTCGAAGATGCCCGGCATGTCACGGAGCTGATCGGCGACGCTGTTCAACCGCTGCGAGATGCTCTTGTTCGGGTTGCCGTCGCCCGCAAGAGCCGCGCCAGCGTTCGCGAGAGAGTCCTTCAGCGCCTTGATCGTCGATTCGCGCTCGCGGCGTTCGTCGAGGAGGCCACGGACGACCTTCTGACGGTTGGCGTTCGCGGACTTGATGAGTGCGACTTCTTTCTTCCTCTGTTCAGCTGCGGCCTTGGTCGCATTTGCTGTCGCTCGTTCGGCAGCGGCTTTGTCCCCGATCGATGACCGTCCAGCGCCGCCTGCCGCGGACGGCGCCGAGGTCTTCGACAGGCTGACGAGCGTCGCATTGATCTGTGTGTTCTTCTCGGTGGCATTCTTCTGGCCCTCCGTCGTCTTGCGGAGTGCTTCGATCTCGCGTTGGAGCGCCCGGACTGCGGTATTCCGCCCGAGCTGATTCGAACTCTTCCTCGCCTGGTTTTGGGCCGTCAGAGAAGGACCTGTCGAGCTGCTGATGCCGAGGGCGGATTCCCCTGTGATCGCGCTGAATGGATTGAGCGCATTCAGCGTCGCTTCGATCGCCTTTTCGCCGAGCGTCCGGAAGTCTTCCCAGAGATTCTTGAATAGCAGCTTGAAATCTTCGACCAGGATCTTGAATCGAAGACCTATGACCTTGAATGCTTCCGTCGATGGATTCGTGAGCGCATCCGAGAGTGAAGATGCGAACGATCCGAGGTCGGACTTCGCCTGCTTCCCGATCACGAAGTCGAGCGCAGTCCCGATAAACGACTTGATCGCCGAGCCCGCTTCCTTCGCGAACTTCACGATCGCCGCTGGGTCGATCTTGTCGATGAACGTCGTCGCCTTGTCGATGAGGCTGCCGAAAACGGGGATCGCCTTCTTACCGATCTCGACGCTGAGGTTGGAGAATGACGCTTTCAGCCGATTGATCTTGTCGGTGGCCGTATCCTGCTCGGGGCCGAGCTGTTTGAGTTTCTGACGGATCGACTCGAATGCGGCCTTCTGAAATGCCAGCTTCTTTTCCGAGTCTGTCAGCTCGTCAACCGTCACGCCTATCTTCTTGGCATATGCCTCGTTCGCGGCGCCGACTTTCACGATGAGGCCAAGATTGTCGAGGATCAGTCGCGACTGCCGTCCGATACCGAGCGTCAAGTCTTCGAGACCCTCTGAAGCCGTGCGCCCCATCGCCTTCCCGAGTCGACGGCCGGCCTCAACGAGTAGTTGAAGCTGATCGGTATTCTCGGCTGCCCCCAGGAAAAGCGCACGGTTCGTCTGCGTCATGAGCTGGAGGTCGGAGACCGTTCCCTTGGCAGCTTCGCGCAGATCCTTCAAGACTTGCACCTGATCACCCAGCCCGGATTGTTTCGTGATGCTCCCGAACGCTTCCGCTATGGGCTCAGCTTTGATCGCAAGTCGAAGACTGTTCGCGAAGAGGGCGCCTGCCGTAGCGAGAGTGAGCTTCAAGCCCGTCTTGAGGACGTTCAGACCGAAGTTGAATGCCGCCTTGAGCCCAGCGCCGACGGCATTCGTGATCGTCTTCGTGATGCCGCCTGCCACGGAAGTGAGCGCGGAAAGGGCGACCGATCCGATTCCAGCGATACCGCGAGTGATGACGCCGATGCCCGCTCGCGCTGCTGAACCGCCCGCCCTCGCGCCCGGCAAGCTGGGAGGCGATGCGACGCCCCCTCCTCCCCGCCCAGAAGATGCCGCAATCCCCGCCGCCTCTTTGCGCGCCTTGGCGAGCTGCGCGGTCAGAGCCCCGGCCTGACTCGTCGCCGTCCGGAATCCAGCCGTGATCGTCGTGGCCGCCGAAGCCGTCTTCGTGGTCTCCGCCGCGAGAATCGTCGTTTGCCTGGAGACGTTTTGCACCGCGCCCAGCGTCGACTGGAATTGAGCCGTCGTAGCCTTCGCCGACTGCGCCACCTTGACCTGCTCGCGAGAAAGCGTCGCAGCCGCTCTGCTGAGAGTCGTTATCGCAGTCGCGGCGCTCTTGTAGTGTCCGGCGAGTGTCGCAGCGACGGCGGCATTCTTCGCGCCGATGCGCTCGGACACCTTCAGGAGCTTCTCGATCCTCCCAAGGACCGTGGTCGCTCCCTTCGCTTCGACATTGATTACCAGCTTCGCCACTAACTACCCTCGCATCTTTGCACCCGCCATGGCCGCCATCATCTCGACAATCATCTCGCCGAGCTTCTCCGTCGCGTCGATCTGTCCGCGGTCGAGCGCGAGCAGAGCCATCTCAACGCTCCTCGTCGCCACGACCTGAATTGCCCTCTGTTCGTCTTCCGGCAGCCCGTTGGCATAGTGCCCCGTCCTGGCCGCGTGAAGCCCCTCCATGACAAGCGGTAGCAGCCGCTCGTCGACCTCTGACTTCTCATCGCGGAGGACGACGGCTGCCACCGTCGCACTCAGTTTCCCTCCGCACCAACCTCGGGAGATTGACGGAAGTAGAGAATCCCCTTGAAGAGCCGATCAGCCACCTTCTCTTTGAGCTTCTCGGCCCAGCTACGCCACTTGTCATCCTTGGCGTTATCGACGGGCCGATCCGTGAAGAGCTTCGCCGCGGCGTCCCCTTCGATGTCGCTGATGTGCGCGCGGAAGAGGAGCGACATGAACTGAATCGCGTTCTCCGGGCTGGCCTGGGGGTCGAGTCCGTTCAGCTTCTTCGTCCGCCCCATTACCGCGTCTTGGATCAGCACGCGGCAATCACCCCGCGCCAAATCCGAGAAGTCGATCACCCCTTCGTCGAAGCCCTTCACCTCGACCCACGGCGGTTGCTTCAGCTCGAAGTCCGAAAGATCCTTCTCCTTTTCCGCCAAGAGATCCGTCAATTCGTCCAATTTCTCGTCGTCGAGCAAAATCAGCATGTGTTCCTCCTGTCATGCCGTGTTTCCAAAAGATCATGCGTGCGATGCGCTGTGGTCGTAGGCCATCGGCACGAGCAAGCTCGTCTCGCCGGCCTGCAAGTCCGCCTCATAAGTGAACTGCATCGTGCGAACGCTGCCGTTGCTCTTAGGCGGCGTGGCGCTCGTCAATGTCATGCGCGGAACGATGACGCCCCAGCTCATGTTCTCCGCAGCGATGGGCCCACCCGTCAGCCCGTCCATGGTGACGTAGCTGTCCTGGGCGTCGCGGTCGAAAGAGACGTCGTTGACGGCGACCACCGTGGCCGTTAGCGTGCAGAAGAATCCCGTCGTCGGATGGATGAAGACGATGACGTCGCCGACCTCGGCACCCGTGGCGTCGGCCATCGTGATGACGTCGACACCGGTAGCTCCCGCCGTGATCGTCTCCGTGGTCGTCGTGATCATGGAAGCGCTCGGGTGCCTGGCCGCAAGCCGGAGCGAACCCTCGATCAGCGCCGATCCCTCGTCGTAGCGAAGGTAGTTGTCATCCGCCACCTCGATCTCGACCGTGACGGTCAGTGACGGCTCTTGAATGAAATGATTCGTCCAACTCTTGTTGTAGCGGGCCGTCGTCGAGGGCCGGAAGTTCCGCAGCTCGACGTTGCTCGTGTATTGAAGGCCGACGCTGCGAACGTCCGCGTTGTCGCCGCCGTAGGAGTCCGTCGCGTTGTTGCCTCGGAAGTCGATGAGGACGTCCGTCGATACGTAGGGGTCGAGCGGAGGAGCCGTGTATGCGGGCTTCGTGACCGTGGAATCGAATCCGACCTTGGCATTCTGGAAGAACTCCAGATCCAATTCGAGGCTGTTCGCGGTGTTGCCGCGCTCGATCGTGAAAGATGCGCCGTTGAAGATGATCCCCTGAAGGTCCGTACCGACATCCTGGCTGCCAGCGGACGAATTGAGCGTGGCGTCCCAGTAGTGCTCGACGTTGAAGTATCCGAGCAAGCCATTCGTGTCCGTGAAGACCGCATCGAAGAACGTTCCGACCGAGTCCGGAAAGATCCAGGTTTGAAGCTGGCCAGGCTCAGCGTTCCGTTGCGTGAAGACGCGATACTGGTTGCCCTTGAAGCGATGCTCGGAATCGAGCTTTTCCGATTCCTTCGAGGCCGAGTAGGTCAGCCCGTCCTTGCGGAGAGCAAGGTCAACGAAGCTCGCGGCCTTGGTCGTGCGGTCGGCCTGCTTCCCGATGCGACTCCAAACTCCGAATTCTGTGATTGCGCCCATCTGTTTTCTCCATCACAACGCGGGTACTTGCCGCGTCCGCCTGAGCGTCACCGTGAATGACGCAATCCAATAGGAAACCTCGGTACTGCCCTCGGGGATGATGGGCTCGACGTCGCCCAGCTCCCACGAGTAGCTTGAAATGATGCCCGGCGCGCCGAGTCTGCCCGACTGCGCCTGACGGTTGGCGATCACGTCGATGATCGTCATGAGTGCTGCCGCGGCCGTCATCATCGAATGCGCTTGATGACTCGCCTTGTTCGCGTAGATCACGCCCATGGAAAGTCCGATCTGGACCTCTTCGCGGTAGGGCTCGACGCGCCGCTCTAAGACCTCGGGTCGGATCGTCTCCACGAAGATCGCCGGCAAACGCCTCGATTCGATACGCCCGTCGTCTTGGACGGGAAGCGAGTTGCCATCGCTCAGCCGGAACTCCGTCAATCCGAGTGCCGCATAGCGCGTGTCCTTGGACAGATGAGTCCATAGAGCGTCGATCATCTCTTGGAAGAATTGAGCGTTGACGGTCACTCGATCACCTCCCGCGAGTTTTTGCCGTCGATGACGTCTTGCAAGAATTTGTCACCGAGTGGCTCAATCCATCGGTCGAGAAGTCGCAGGTCCCAGTAGTTCTTGATCCACCAGCGCGAGAGCTTATGACTCAGTGTCATCTCGCCCGCTTTGATCTTGACCCTCGCCTTCTTCTTGGTGGTGTGGTCGAGCGTGTTGCCAGTCCATACGCCATAGGGCTGGGATGGCTTCGCTTCGGATCGAGGGCTCTTCTTGTAGTAGCCCCACCGACGACGCCTTGCCTTCACCGTGGGCCGGCTGAGCGTCTTTCCACCGCCGTCGATGCCAAGACGGATGAAGTAGTCCTCTTGGATCTTCTGGAGCCGCAATCGCTCGAAGAACCGCCGGAGTCTCACACCTGGCCGAAGCCTCCGCGTGACCGATCGAAGTTCCCTTGTGTCGATCGAGATCACGTCGGGTACATCTCCAGGAATCGCGCGCCGCCATCGGACGTCTTCGGTGCGATCCTCAAACCCGTTGCGGCGTCCCATGGGCCGCCTGCGTTGCGGATGCGGTGAGCGGTGTCATGAGCTTTCGTCATGATCTCTTCCGCGAGCTTCTTCGTATCGCTCTCCGGTCCGCCGCGAATCGCTGCCAGCTCCATGTATTTCGCCGTCCCGAAGAGTTCAGCCACGTCGGCGATCTCGTTCGGAATGCCCGAGCCCGTCCAAGTCGTTCGGTCCCAATCCTCGAACTCCGAATCGACCATGAGCGTCGCGAAGTCCTGCGCCTTTGTGGCGAGGTCAGGCTCGATCGACTCCTCTTGCCAGAGGTATCCGGTTTGGGCTTGGAGCGTGTAATACGTCATGAGAGAAGGACCGGGCGCACGTCAATTTTGCCGTTGAACAGATCGCCGACCGCAGACGCCGCCGAGGAATCCTTTATCTGTGCGCCCGGTTCATTCATTCGTTGTCTTCCGCCTTCGGCGCGGTCTTGGGCCTGCGCGAGCGTTTCGGCTTCGCCTCCCCTGGGACCGCCCACCCATCAGCCTTGAATGCGTCGAGGTCAGATGCGTTGATGACGATTTCCCGTCCGCCCTTCTGAACCCTGACCGTTTCGATTCTTGCCATGCGTTCCTCCTTCGAATGCGGGAGAGGCGTGCTTGTCCGCCCCTCCCATCAAGTGATTCAGCCTGCGATCCGCTGGATGAACTCAGGCCGAGGCGAGCCGACGCCGTAGAGGACATCGAAGTCCCAAACGGTCATCTTGTTGGCGCGCATGATCTCGGCGCGGGCGACCATGCCCGTTTCCGGATCCGTCATTTCGGAGATGATGTTCCCGCCCGTGAACGCCTGGCCGCCGAGCGATCGAATCGCCAGAGCGAATCCCGCCGGAGCGAAGGCCAGGTTGACGCGGTGATCGCCCTTGACAGCGACGGCCTCGCCGCCGGAAAGAGCCGCAGAGAGGCCGGGCGAGATCGTGACCGCGCCACTCGATGACGCGCCGACAGTGAGATCTCCACGGACCGCGTAGGTCGTGGTATCGCCAGCGAAGGTGATGATGTCGCCGTCGAGCAGGGCGATCGATTCGCCTGCGCCCGTCGCCAGCGTGACCGAGGTAGCCCCAGCGGAGTGGGCGCCCGAAACGGTGATCGAGCCAGTGAGGGTTCCTGCCTTGTGCAGCGGAACCTGCTGATCCTCGTAGAAGTCGTAACCGAGCTTCCGGCCGATGAGGCCCTCGGTCTTGACCGACGACCCGGCCTGGCTGATGTCTGAGAACGCGGAGAGGTTCTTGGCCGCCTCGGTCGCCGCGGTATCCAAGATGATCCGGCGATTCCTGGTCGGCGTTTTTCGGTCGGTCTGGAACTTCCAAGCCTCGTTGACGATGCTCGCGTCGGAAGCGAACGGAGTCGTGCCGGGAATGCCGGAGAAGCCGCCCGCCTTCTTGTACTCGTTCATGACGTCGGCGGTCATCTGAGTGAAAAGGCCGATGAGCGCCTCCTCCGCCTGGCCTGGCAAGAAGTTCTCGTTCGCATCGATCTGCGTGAGATCCTTGTCGGTCAGAGCAAAGGCGATGTGCTTGTGCTTGTCGAGCGTGATCGGATGCGTCGTCGGAGTCACGTCGACCGGGGTCGGCGCCGCGGCCGTTGTGGGCGACACGTCCTGAGCCGTCATGGGCACGGAGATGGGGACGTTGATGACATCCCCCTTGTTCGCGAGTTCGTTGCTCCAGTCGCGACTGATCAGAGGAAGAATGGACATCGCCGGACGAGTCGCCTTGAGGACTCGCGCGATGATTTTCGGGAGAATGAGAGTGAGATCGTTTGCCATCGGGCTTCACCTTGTGGCGACGCCCGATAACAACAGGCGTCACTCATCCGGGACGACGATGGCCTTCCCCGCTGCGATGTCGTCAAAATGACGAAGCTGAGCAGCCTTATCCGAGGCCAAGATCGTCTTGATTCCTGAGTTGCCGCCAGGAGAGACCACCTCACCCGCGCGGCCCGCGCCGCCCCGATTGGCAGGTGCTTGAAATCCCGGATACGAAGCCAGCTCGGCGAGCTTGTCGGCCAAGGCGATATGCTTTTGACCGTCGCGGAAGACGACCTCTCCCTGAGAGTTGAAGTCGAGCCCCGCTCGCAACGCCTGGCGGATCAGCTTTGGTGCGCCATCGGCAAGACCACTGATTGAGGCGATCGCGTCATTGAGCTGGGAATCGAGCATCGCAGCTTTACGCTGCGCCTCGGCCTGCTCTTGCGCCGCCTGCAACCTCTGGTTTTGCTCCCGCAGTGCATCAAGCTCGGCCTGAAGATCAGGGCTGATCCCCGTCCCCTGGCTTTGCCCCTCACCGCCATTGCCGGCTCCGCCCGCTGATTTGCTCTTCAGCCTGCGAACCTGGTTGGCATGGTTTTCGGCCTGCGTCTTGAGCTTTGCCTCGAAGTCCTGAACAAGCTGACCAGTCGCTTCCGCGACAGCCTTCTTGACGCTCTCCGAAACAATGGCCGCGACGTCGACCTCTTGGGTGGGGTTTGTTGCTCCTGCGCCGCCCTGCGCAGGGTCGCCCTTTGCTCCCGGGCCGGGGTCGTTGACGTTTTCCGTCATCCGTGTCCTCCTTATACAAAGTTCCGGGGGACAGTCGTTTCACCGACTATGCCCCAACGTCCATTTGATTGGTCATCGATGCGATGTCCGCATTGTCGATCTCGTCTTTGATCTGCTGAGCAATGTCCGGGTTCAGGTCGCCCGCCAGCTTCGCCGCTGCCTGCTTCATCAGCTCGCGCACCAGTGTCTCAGACGGGATAAGCCCAAACTCGACCTTCTCGAGGCGCCGCACTAAGTCGTCCGCCTCGGTGACCTCGAATGTGCTTTTGATCTGGAATGCGTTGTCGCCGGACGGCTCATCAATGCCTCTGATCCACATCTCGGCAGCCCCGAGAACGCGGATCATTGTCGCCTCGAATTTGCTCGAGAATCGGGCGATCTGGTTCTTCTGCGTCTGGGTGAATCGGACCCGTTGGGCGATTCCGGACTCCCCCGTGGTCGATCCTGCAGAATCGGGGACGGCCTGGGGATTCACGCCTGAGAGCGTCACCGCCATCATGCGATAGCGCTTCATGGCCTCCTCGCGGACATCGAGCGCGGCCTTGGAAAGCTCGAGGTACTCCATGTCCTCTTCGACGTTCGAATCCTTCTTCAGCCTGACGACGTTGCCTGAGAAGATCTTGTTGATGTCCTCGTCTGAGAAGAGCTTGAGAATCGGATTGGCGTGGCGATAACGGGCCATGGCGGCCCAGCTCTCATCCTGGAAGGCGGCCAGATCGGCCCTGGAACTCGCCCGGATGATCGAATCCCCCACCATGGGCGCCCGCCGGATGCCGTAGACCGGGAACACGGGCACAAAGCCCATGCGATGGATTGGATTCCCGATCGGCACCTCGACAAAGTCGGTGCTTTGGCCGATGGCGGAGCCGTTCTCGTCGACCTCGCGCCTCCATCGCCGGAAGGATTCGCGGTCATAGAGCGTAAGCTGCTCAAAGTGTCTGCGGTCCTCGGTCGGGCTCCCCTGCTCACTGACGATTTGCCGGATCATCACCCATTCGAGGTGCCCGCGCTCGTCCGTAGACCAGTTGATGACGTCCTCGGCCTGGTAGAGCGTCAGGAATGCACGGTTCATGCCAGCGCCAAGCTCTTGGAGCCGCGTTGGCGCTTCGTTCGGCATTGTCATGGGGCCGTCGACGCCGATGTAGGCGATGCCCATTCCAAGTGCCTCGCGAGCCGCGGTCTCGTCGAACTCCAGCAAGGTCGTGCCTGCCCCGTCGACATTGTCCAGGAAGTCCAGCATGTCTTCGTGAACGTCGATCTTGGGTTCTTGACCGAGGACGGCTCCGACGAGCTGCTCGATGGCCATCTCGCTGAGCCCCATGAAGTAGCTCATGTCGATGCGGCAATCGTAGTTCCCCGACAGCTCGAAGGTGGCCTTGCCGAGATACTCGCGCTTTTGGTTGACGTCCTCGAAGCCGTCAAGAATGGCACGCCAGCGCATCCACCGCGAATGCTGATTCATCCGCTTGTAATGCGGGTGCTGCTGGAGGAGTGGACTGCTTTCGTCGGTCGGCGTCTGAAGATTCGAAGATAGTTGGCCGCTCAAAGGCTAATCCTCTGGTCTGAGCTGGCCAAACGCGCACGGTCGAGGTTTCGACGTACAGGATAGACGTAGGCCAGGTAGTAAGCAAGAGAGTCGCTCAGGTGGGTCAGATTGATATTCTTCTTTTCGATCTTGCGCGCCCCGGACTGCCAGATCACTTGTTCGAGATCTGCAATCAGGCCCGTGCATGACGGGTGAATCCTCAAGTGGACCTCCCCGAGTGCATTGAGGAGCCTCGCATTCACGGCATTCACGCGGGCAGGGAAGCCCGGGTCCGATCGCGCAACGCGCACGACTGAACCCGGGATCGCCTGTTGCCACATCGCATAATCTGACGTGTTCGA
>DRQF01000074.1 GCA_011369445.1 Planctomycetota bacterium
AGGATACGTTTAGCCCCGTGTGACTGCATCAACTCCAGCCCGGACGAGGTCGAGAACTCGTTAGCGATCATCACGAGCATCATTGATGCCCGCCGCCGCCGAGGAGCAATCCTGGGCGGCGTTCTTTTTGCCCTTACTGGTAACGCCCTCGCCCCCTTGCTCAACACCCCGTCCTTCCATCCGCCGTCTTCCTGTCCTGCCGCACGACGTACAAGACTTGGACCGGCGGCTTCAGCCGCCATGCCTTCCTGGAACGACGACCTCCTGTTCGTCCCCTACCGACACATGCGCCGTGGGAGGTGGTCACGGCGGCGGGGCCGATGTTTCGGGGGCGGGGATTTGCCCTGGGGTAGGCCGCTGCTCACAATGCGCCGACGCACTCCAGGGAGTTTTTTTCATGACGCAGCCCCTTCGGGTCCGGTTCGCGCCGAGCCCCACCGGTTACCTTCACATCGGCGGCGCCCGGACGGCGCTTTTCAACTGGCTTTTGGCCCGCAAGGAAGGCGGCGTCTTCGTCTTGCGCATGGAGGACACCGACGCCGAGCGGAACACGGAAGCGGCCCGCGAGACCATCTTCCGGGGGCTGGATTGGCTGGGGCTCACTCCCGATGAGGGCCCCGAGCAGGGCGGCCCCTTCGGTCCCTACTCCCAAAGCGAGCGGGCCGATCTCTACAAGAAACACGTGGAGGAACTCATCGCCAAGGGGGCGGTCTATCCCTGCTTCTGCACCCGGGAAAGATTGGCCGAGCTGCGCGCCAAGCAGGAAGCGGAGAAGGCTGATTTGGGTTACGACCGACTCTGTCGCCATCTCGACGCTGCGGACGTGGCGAAGCGCTTGGAGGAGGGCGTCCCTCACACCTGGCGCCTGAAGGCGCCCTTGGACGCCGAGGGGCTCGTCATCGACGACAAGGTGCGGGGTCGTGTCGAGGTGGCGGGCAAGGACATCGAGGACATCATCCTCGTGCGGGCCAACGGCGTGCCCGTCTACAACTTGGCCGTGGTGGTGGATGACCACCTCATGGAGATCTCCCACGTTCTGCGAGGCGAGGACCATCTCACCAATACCTTCAAGCAGCTTCTCATCTACAAGGCGTTCGGCTGGGAGCCTCCGGTCTTCGCCCACCTGCCTCTCATTCTCGGCCCGAAGGGCGAAGGCAAGCTCTCCAAGCGCAAGCACCCGGAAGCCGCCCTCGAGCTCTACCAGCAGCGGGGGTATCCCACCGAAGCTCTGGTGAACTGGCTGGCTCTCATCGGCTGGCGAATGGACGGCGAGACCGAGGTCATGACCCGGGAGGAGCTCATCCGGAACTTCTCCCTCGATCAGGTGAGTGCCGGGGGGGCACGACTTCCCCTCGATAAGTTGGATTGGCTCTCCGGGGAATACATCCGGAACATGCCGGTGAGCGAGGTGGCCCGGGCCATCCGCCCCTTCATCCAATCGCAGGGCTGGCACGCGGAAGAACCTTTGCTCCTCACCTTGGCCGAGGCCTTTCAGCCCCGCATCCGCGCCTTCGGCGACATCGTGGACCAAGCGGCCTGGGTCTTCGAGGACAAGGAGGAGATCGAGCCCAAGGCCCTCAAGAAGTTGAAGAAAGAAGGGGCCGCCGACATCCTCGAGGCCTACATTCCGGTGCTTCTCGAGGCGGATTTCGACGACGTGGAGGCCATGGAAGCCCGGGCGCGGGCCTTCTGCGAAGAGCGTGGCGTGGGACTGGGAGCCCTCGTTCATCCGCTTCGGGCGAGCGTCACCCGGCGCACGGCGGGCCCTGGGCTTTTCGATTGTCTCCGTCTGGTGGGCAAGGAGCGGGTCATTCGGCGGATTCGCGAGGGAATCGAACGGGCGCGGTCTTGAAAGACAACTGGGGCGGGCTTAGATTCGCCCCACTGAACCGGCCCCGTCGTCTAGCCAGGTCCAGGACACAAGGTTCTCATCCTTGGAACAGGGGTTCGAATCCCCTCGGGGTCACTCGACGCGTCCCATGTGCCGCGGCAGGAATTCCACTGAGCTCCGACGGCTTTGCCGCATCGGGGCTCTTTTCTTTGACGGGGTAAGGCCATGCTGGATCCGGTTTCCAACAAGATCGACTTCTCGGCCCAGGAGGAAGCGATCCTCGACTTCTGGAAGCGCGAGGACATCTTCCGCCGATCGATCGACGAGCGTGACCGCGAGCGGAGCTTCGTGTTCTACGACGGCCCCCCTTTCGCAACGGGCCTTCCCCACTACGGCCACATCCTTGCCGGCACCATCAAGGACGTTGTGCCTCGCTACCAGACGATGCGCGGTCACAGGGTCGAGAGACGCTTCGGCTGGGACTGTCACGGTCTTCCCATCGAGAACGAAATCGAGAAGAGTCTCGGAATCTCCGGCCGTCGTAAGATCGAGGAGTTCGGCGTCGACAAGTTCAACGAGGCGTGTCGCGGCACCGTGTTGAAGTACGCCAAGGACTGGGAGCGGATCGTCTGGCGCACGGGACGCTGGGTGGATTTCGAGCATGACTACAAGACGATGGATCTCTCCTTCATGGAGTCCATCTGGTGGGTCTTCAAGCAGTGCTGGGAAAAGGGGCTCATCTACGAGGGCAAAAAGTGCATGCCCTTTTGCCCCCGGTGCTCCACGCCGCTGTCCAACTTCGAGGTGCAGCTCGCCTACAAGGAGGTGAAGGACCCCGCCGTCATCGTGCGCTTTCAGGACGCGGAGGACGATGCGCTCTCGTATCTCGCGTGGACGACCACGCCCTGGACATTGCCTTCCAACTTGGCCCTCACCGTGGGCGCGGACATCGACTACGTGTTCGTGCGACGTGGCGACGAGGTTCTCGTGGTCGCCGAAGCCCTCGTGGAGTCGGTCTTTCGGGGTGAGGAGGACCTGGAGATCCAGCGTCGCGTCAAGGGGTCCGATCTCGCGGGGCGAAGCTACCGCCCACTCTTTCCGTACTTCGCGGACCTCGAGGCGGAAGGCGCATTCCGCGTCGTGACCGCCGACTTCGTGACCACCGAAGACGGCACGGGCATCGTCCACACCGCGCCGGGTTTCGGCGAGGACGACTTCGCGGTCGGCGAGGCGAACGGCTTGCCCCTGGTCTGCCCCATGGACATGGAAGGCCGGTTCACCGAGGAGGTCGCCGACTTCGCTGGCATGCCCGTGAAAGAGGCCGATCAGCCCATCCTCGATCGCTTGAAGGCGGAGGGGCGAGTCTTCCGGAAGGATCAATACGTCCACAACTATCCCCACTGTTGGCGCTGCGACAGCCCCCTGTTTTATCGAGCGATCACGACCTGGTTTCTCGAGGTGAAGCGCATCAAGGACGCCATGCTGGCGGCGAACGCCAAGACGCGCTGGGTGCCCGCCCACATCCGCGACGGGCGCTTCGGCAAGTGGCTGGAAGGCGCCAGGGACTGGGCCATCTCGAGGAATCGGTTCTGGGGGACGCCCCTTCCCGTGTGGAAGTGCGCGGAGGGGCACGCCACCTGTCTGGGATCGGTCGCGGAGCTCGAAGCCGCTTCCGGAGCGCAGGTGACCGACATCCACAAGCACTTCGTCGACGATCTCGAGATCCCCTGTGGGGAGGAAGGCTGCGATCTGCCGGCTCGGCGCATCGAGGAAGTGCTGGACTGCTGGTTCGAGAGCGGCTCCATGCCCTACGCTCAGGTTCACTATCCCTTCGAGAACAAGGACCGCTTCGAGAAGACGTTCCCCGCCGACTTCATCGCCGAGGGCCTCGATCAGACGAGGGGCTGGTTCTATTCCCTCACCGTGCTCGGCACGGCGCTTTTCAATACGTCGCCCTTCAAGAACGTGATCGTCAACGGTCTCGTGCTCGCCGAAGACGGCAAGAAGATGTCGAAGCGGCTCAAGAATTACCCGGAGCCCCTGCAGGTCATCCACGATTTCTCGGCGGATGCGATGCGGTTGGCACTCATGCATTCCCCGGTCGTGCGGGCAGAGGATCTGAAGTTCTCAGCGGCGGCCGTCGAGCACGAGCTGCGTTCTCTCCTCATCCCGCTGTGGAATGCCTACGCTTTCTTCGTCTCGTATGCACGCACCGACGGCTTCGACCCGACCACCAT
>DRQF01000075.1 GCA_011369445.1 Planctomycetota bacterium
CTATTCGCTTCAATCGCTGTGATGACACCTATAGCGTGTTCGTCCCCTGTGTGCGGAGAGATAGAACGGAGCTTGCCGAAACTGTCCCGCGAAGCTACGTCGTGGAACTGAACGATCGCCTTGAGGCAATCTCGGTGATTCGACTGCCATACATCCTGGACGGCGACAGTTTCGCCCTCGCTGGAAGCGGTGTCGTGTGGTCCGGTGACGGCCCTTCAATGACCCGAATCGTCCCGGGAAACACGTGCAATCACCTGACGTCCCCCGGCCCCTACTTCGGCAGCATGGCCGGTCCGAGCTGGGTTCGCTCCATCGCGAGTCCACGATTCGGTGCGTGGCTCGAGGCGCCTCGCTACTCGGATAGGGCCGCATTCGGACGCCGAATCGCGTTGGTCCAGACGGGCGGTGCGAGAATCATGCGTCCTACGGACGCGAGCATCCTTTTCCCCTTTGCCGCGGTCGACTTGGTTTCGGGCAGAGTGTGTGAGTTCGTACTTGATTTACCATTCAAGGGACGTGTCCCTGACCCTCGGACCAACTGCATACGTGCTCCTGGGCCACGATTCGAGACAGGCTTTCCCTATCTCGCCTGGATCACGCGTTACTCCATCGGACCGGAAGGACTTCGCTTCGTCCTGTTCGACGACACTTCCGGCAAGGAGGTCGAACTGAAGTGCAACCTTGGCGAGAGCGAAGTCTTCCAGGAAGATCGAGGGCTCGACAGGCGATTCATTTCCGAGCAAAAGGTGCACGCGTCCAAAGACCCCAATAGTCTGGACGAGCATGGACAAACGGCTCTCCACCGTGCGGTGCTTTTCTCCGACATCCCCCTGATGTGGGCCCTCATCGCCCAGGGGGCGGACTGCAACGCCAGGGACTCAAAGGGCGTGCCCGTGTTGATGACTGCAGCCGGGACGGGGACGCTCGAGGCCGTTCGACTTCTCCTCGCACATGGCGCGGACCCGAGGGTACGGCGACAGGGGGATTCTGGGTCGACTCCCTTGAGCGAGGCGGTGGAAAGTCGGCGAGATTCCAAGGGCAAAGTGCGCGCTCTTTTGAGGGCGGGCGCATCGATTGAAGAACGGTACAAGGGAGGCACCACGCCGCTCATGATGGCCGTGCGGGTGGGGAACATTGCAACCGCTGAGTTCCTCATCGACAACGGCTGCAACATTTCGGCGAAGGACGACAGCGGCCGCACGGCCATCGACTACGCTCGAAAATTCGATGCAACGTCTGGTCGATCAAGTGGAGATCCCCTCGTGGAAGTGATCCAACGCCGGATCAAGCTCCGCGTCCCGCGGTGACTTGGAGCCTCATTTGACACGGGCCGAGGGATGACCGAAACTCGGCGCCATGACTTGAAACGGGTTCGGGGTTCGACGGGCGGCTTCCATGAAAATCATCCATCTCGTCTGCAAAATGTGCGGCGCACCCATGGAAGTGTCCCTTCGCCAGGCGGGCCGCGCCATGGAATTGGCCTGCGAGTTCTGCGGGTCGAAGGCGCTTGTCCGGGACGAGGGCGAGGAGAGGACGGCGGCCGGCGAGGCAGCAGCGGCGACGACCGAAGACCCCACAAAGTCGGCGTTCAAGAACCCCGAACTCGCCCTGTTGGACAGCAAGTGGAGACGGGAGCGCCGACTCTTCGAACGCGTCGATGAGCGAGGCCGTCGGCATGCCCCGAGCCCTGAAGCGACAGCGATGCTCCTCTTCTTCGCGCTCATCGCAGCGATCGGGGGGCTCTCCGGCGCCCTCGCCTCTGGGCTAGGCCCGCTCTCGATCTTCTTTCTGTTCCTCGCCGCGGGCTTTGCCGTCGCGGGCCTTTCCAATGGGAACCGGGCCCGCGCGTACGCCAGCGCGCGCAAGCGCTACCGCCGCAAGCGCGCGGAACTCATCGAGGCCCTGAAGGAATCCGCGAAGCGCGACTGAGAGCGCTGAGGTGGCCCGTGGGCGCGCGGGCCCCACGTCACCACGGGAAGGGTGTGCCGCGGAAAAGGCGAGGAGTCAGTCGGCGGTGACGGTGAGGAGGCGGTGGACCTCGGCGCCCACGCGGCCGGGTCGGACGGCGCGGGCCCAGATCATGTAGGTGCCGGGCTCTTCGAAGGTGGTCGTGAGACGAGGCTCCTCGGTGGTTTCCTCCGGCGCTCGGTCGCCCTCGTAATCCCAATCGATGAGCGCCTTTTTGGGGGCTCCCTTCAGCGTGAAGGTGACCTCCTCCCCCACCTTGGCCGTCTCGGGCCCTAAGAGGCGTAGCCTCGACTTCCTGCCGCCCTTGGGACGCACCGCGTGGTAGCGGCCCGTCTCGGGAACGCCTAGGGACTGGACGCGACCGTCCGGCCAATAGATGAAAACGCCCTTGATCGGACCTCCCGACCCCAATCCGAAGTGGATGCGCTCGTCGTTCTGCTGGGAGTGACTGCCCATGGTCGTCGCCTTCTGGCGGATCTGAACGCCCTCTTCCTGCACGAGAAGAACCTTGGCTCCCACGGTCTGCCGTCCCTTCACCTCGATGAGGTCGAATCCGATCCAGTCCTTCTCGGGAGAGGTGTTGCGGAAGACGTGGATGCCCGGCTTCCCATCGACCTTGGGCGCGCCGCAGACCACCAGGTCCAAGCGGCCGTCGGAATCGATGTCTCCCGCCGCAGCCCCGTAGCCGCCCCAGATCTCAACGCCGGCCTGCTTGTGGCGCTCCTGGAACTTCCCCGCGGCGTTCATGTAGAGGACACCAAAAGAATAGGGGGCGTCCCCGTAGATCTGGTTGCAGAAGACGTCGACCCAACCGTTGTTGTCGAAGTCCGCCGGAACCGCGTTGGACCACAGCTCATCGCCGCGATAGACACCGCGGGGGCCGATGGGCCGCGCGGGGATGCCCCTGTCAATACGCTCGTCCACGAAATGAAAACTCGGCGGCCCCTGGTTGATGAAGAGGTTCGAGTCGTCGCAGAGGTAGCCCCTGACGTCGATGTCACTCTTCAAGAGCTTGGCCAGTCTCTCGCTGGCGGGCCCCGCGTACTTGTGCGCGAGGTTGGCCACCCAGATGTCGAAGTACCCATCGTTGTTCAGGTCCGCCCAAGCGGCGCCGATGGTGTGCCCGAACTGATACCCCACCTTCTGTCCGGTCTTGGGGATCGTGAACATCGTGGGATCCTTGCGGCCTGTCACGCCGTAGGCAGCCCCTTGATTCGTCAGTTTGCCATCGTCATTCACGAAGAGGTCGTTGGGTTTCAGGTGATAGTTGCCGGAATAAACATCGTCATCGCCGTCCCAGTCGAAGTCGCAAAAGACGATGGCGCGCCCATACATCTTCCCGTCGATGCCCCAGTCCTTGGAGACGTCCCGCATCGGCTTGATCTTGGCGCGATCCCTCTTCTTGGTCATCTTCGCGAGGGGCTTTTTCCTCTTCACGTTGAGCCAGCAGGCGCGCGCATAGTGCTTGGTCGGGTTGTAGGTGTTGTCGCCGCCGGCAAAGAGATCCAAATAGCCGTCGCCGTCGAGATCGCCCCAGGCGATGGAGGCGGCCGAACCGTGGGGCAACTTGATCCCCAGCTCCTGCGTGAAGTCGATGAAGTGTCCCTTGCCGTCGTTGATCCAGACCTCTCCGGACCGGGTGCCGAAATCGAGGTGCCCGTCGAGATCGAAGTCGAACCAGCAACCGCCTGGGCCGCGGGCTTTCTCGATACCCGCCTCCTTCGTGATGTCGGTGAAGTGGATCTCCCCGTTGGCGCAGTCGTTGCGAAAAAGCCGACGTCCGTCGACCAGGAGGTCCGGATCACCGTCGGCGTCGAAATCGCCGAAGGCCACGAAGGGCTCGCGGGTGGGCACCGCGATGGCCGCCTCGGCGGAGACGTTCTCGAAGGAGATCGAAGCGGGTTCCTGTGCGAAGAGCCCCCCGCCCAGGAGCGCGAAGAAAAAAATGGCGGCCGGAACAGGGGTTCGGGTGGACATCGTGCAAGGACTCCATAGGCTCGAGACTTCGAAGACTCTACCCAATCCTCCCTCATCGTCCGAGAGGTGAGGAACCAAGGAACAAGAAATGGCTCTACGATGTGGGGTGGCAATGCGGCCTCAGAAAGCGAGACGAAACCATGAAGGGCACTCACTACCTGCTCTTGATCGTCACGGTCTTCGGCGTCCTGCTCGCCGCGACGTTGGTCGTGCGGTTGCAGAGCCCCGCGTCGCCCCCGAGGAGCGACGCCTGGGACCGCATGCCGCACGTCCAAGCCCACGTCGATCACTCCCACTTCTTCACCGAACCGTTCGCCGACGGACCTTCCGTCACCAAGGCCTGCCTCACATGCCACGAGGAACAGGGAAAGGACGTCCTGCAATCCGAGCATTGGCGGTGGAAGGGACAGGCTGTCCATGTCCCGGGGCACGAGGGCACCCATGAGATCGGCAAGTTCAATCTGATCAACAACTTCTGTATCAGCGTGGAGGCCAACTGGCCGAAATGCACCTCCTGCCATGCGGGCTACGGGTGGAAGGACCAGGACTTCGACTTCGAAGACCCCACTCATATCGACTGCTTGATCTGCCACGACCAAAGCGGCGGCTACACGAAGGGATTCGCCGGGAATCCCTCTCCGGGAACCGACTTGCTCGCCGCAGCGAAGAGTGTCGGCCGGCCGTCTCGCACCAATTGCGGCATGTGCCATTTCAACGGGGGTGGCGGCGACGCCGTCAAACACGGCGACCTCGATCAGACGATGTACTTCCCGACGAAGGACGTCGACATCCACATGGGCAACGAGAACTTCCAGTGCGTGGATTGTCATCGCACCGAGCATCACCGCATTCGTGGTCGCTCCATCAGCGTGAGCGTCGATGACCGGGACGGCATCGCCTGCACGGACTGCCATGACACAGCACCCCATCAGAACGAACGCTTGGATTTACACGCCCGCACCGTGGCATGTCAGACCTGCCACATCCCCGAATTCGCCGTGCGCGAGCCTACGAAGGTCTACTGGGACTGGTCTCAGGCCGGGCAGGACCTCCCCATCACTGACCACCACGTCTACATGAAGATCAAGGGCCGGTTCCGGTACGAACACCGGGTCGTCCCCGAATACTACTGGTTCAACGGCACGGCGGATCGCTATCTGAAGGGCGACACGATCGACCCCGACAAGGTCGTGGACATCAACCGCCCTCGGGGCGACATCAGTGACCCCAAGGCCAAGATCTGGCCCTTCAAGGTCCATCGCGGCAAGCAGATCTACGACACGGAGAACAAGATTCTCCTCATCCCGAAGACGGTCGGCAAGGGGGGATACTGGACCGATTTCGACTGGGACAAAGCACTCCGTCTCGCAGAGCCCATTACGGGGCTTCCTTACAGCGGGCACTACGGTTGGGCGAGCACGGCCATGTATTGGCCGCTCTCCCACATGGTGGCGCCGAAGGACCGCGCCCTGCAATGCGTGGACTGCCACGGCGAAGGAGGGCGGATGGACTGGAAAGCGTTGGGATACGAGGGCGACCCGGCAAAGCGGGGCGGCCGCGCCCGCAATGGCCTTTTGAAGGCCGGACTCGGAGGGAGGTAGCGATCATGAGAACGACAACGATCGCAGGCGTCCTCGTTCTGGCAAGCCTCTTTGGTGGGGGACGTCTCTCCGCCCAGGACGTCCTCGCGCACCCGGATTTCCCGCTTTTGAACGCCCAGGGCGAGTCCGTTCTCACGAGGAACGCTCCCTTGTCGCTCAAGGAATCGTGTAACGGGTGCCACGACACGGCCTACATCGCATCCCACAGTTACCATGTCTCGCTAGGAACCCCCGAGGAGCGAGCGGCACGCTTCGACCCGCTCACGTTGGA
>DRQF01000076.1 GCA_011369445.1 Planctomycetota bacterium
ACCGGAGCTCCTTGTCCATCGCGATCGGCATGATCAGCTCCACCGTCATCTCCACGTTGTCACCCGGCATCACCATCTCCGTCCCTTCCGGAAGGTTCGCCACACCCGTCACGTCCGTCGTCCGGAAGTAGAACTGCGGCCGATACCCATTGAAGAACGGCGTATGACGACCCCCCTCGTCCTTCGTCAGGATGTACGCCTGGGCCTTGAACTTCGTGTGCGGCGTGATCGAGCCCGGCTTCGCCAGCACCTGGCCCCGCTCCACGTCGTCCTTCCCCGTGCCCCGGAGAAGACAACCCACGTTGTCACCCGCCTGACCCTCGTCCAGCAGCTTCCGGAACATCTCCACGCCCGTCACCGTCGTCTTCGTCGTCTCCCGGATCCCGACGATCTCCACCTCGTCCGAGGGATGCACCGTCCCCGCCTCGATCCGACCCGTCACCACCGTCCCCCGGCCCGTGATCGAGAACACGTCCTCGATCGGCATCAGGAAGTCCTTGTCCAGTGCCCGCTCCGGAATCGGGATCGTCGCGTCCAACGCATCCATCAACTCGTCGATGCACTTGTTCGCTTCGTCGTCCGAGGAATCCTCGCCCGCCTTCAACGCCGAACCCTTGATGATCGGAATGTTGTCCCCGTCGAAATCGTAGTTCGAAAGAAGCTCGCGGATCTCCATCTCCACCAGCTCCAGCAGCTCCTCGTCATCCACCTGGTCCACCTTGTTCAGGAACACCACGATGTGGGGAACGTTCACCTGACGAGCCAACAGCACGTGCTCCCGCGTCTGCGGCATCGGACCGTCCGCCGCCGACACCACCAGGATCGCCCCGTCCATCTGGGCCGCGCCCGTGATCATGTTCTTCACGTAGTCCGCATGACCCGGACAATCCACGTGCGCGTAGTGACGCTCCGGCGTCTCGTACTCCACGTGCGCCGTCGCGATCGTGATCCCACGCTCACGCTCCTCCGGAGCCTTGTCGATCTGATCGAACGCCACGTTCTCCGCCAGACCCTTGTGCGCCTGACGAGACGTGATCGCCGCCGTCAACGTCGTCTTCCCGTGATCCACGTGACCGATCGTCCCCACGTTCACATGGGGCTTGTTGCGCTCGAACTTTTCCTTGGCCATCTCTTTGCTCGTACCCTGGTTGCGCTGACCTCCGCTTGCTGCGGCCCGACGCCGGCTCTCCCGGCGTTCGACCGCGACGTGAGGTCAGTCTGTTGAACTCTCGTGTTCGTGTTCATCCGTTCATCGAATCTGTCGATTCTTCTCGTCGAAGTTCCACGGATCCCGATCCCGCGCGACTCTTCGTGGTTCCCTCGTGGTTTCCTCGTCGACCTGCTCTTCGTTGACCCGCCCTTGCCGTCCTTCGCACGCATCCCGGCAGCGCATCCCGGCTCTCCCCGGGGCATGGAGCTCACGAGCGGGCTTGAACCGCTGACCTCGTCCTTACCAAGGACGTGCTCTACCACCTGAGCTACGTGAGCGAAATCCGACCCCGACCTGCCTTCGCCATGCGCCACCCGCCATCCGCATGCGACCCGGAGGATGGAGCGGGAAACGGGATTCGAACCCGCGACCCCCAGCTTGGAAGGCTGGTGCTCTAGCCAGCTGAGCTATTCCCGCAAAATCCCACGAAACCGTTCTGCTGTCCTGTTTGCCCGTCTTGTCCCGCTCGTCCGGAATGCGTCCGTCCGACTTCCCTGCTCTTCCCTGTTCTTCCCTGATCTTCAATCTTCCCCGCTCTTCCCCGTTCTTCCGCACTCGCCCTGCGGATGTCGAAGACGACCGACGGATGGACTGGTGGAGAGAGGAGGATTCGAACCTCCGTAGGCCAAAGGCCAGCAGATTTACAGTCTGCCCCGTTTAACCGCTTCGGTATCTCTCCTTGAATCCCGTTTGAATCCCGTTATGTCGACACGATGCCGTGCCTCGATCCGATCGTCCCCCGAGATCGAACCAGGTCCCTGGTCACCGCGATTGGCGCTGTTCTCCCACCCTCTCGTTCATCGCCCGGGACGAATGAACATGCGCATTTCGACGGCCAGTCGCTCGAGAATCAAATTGGAAAGTGGCTTCAGGAACGACACGATCTACAAGCTGAAAAACGAACGCGGGCGAAATGCTGAAAATCGAAACATCGTGGCGTCGGATCCGTGCCACCCCACCGGAGCTGGCGAGGGGACTCGAACCCTTAACCTTCGGATTACAAATCCGATGCTCTACCAGTTGAGCTACGCCAGCAAAAGCCAGAGCGTGCAGACTATAGACCGCCTTCGTCCCCGCTGGCAAGCGCCTCAGGGACTTCCCTCGTCCTCGAGGCGACCTTTCTGACGCACGCCCTTCGGGGAGACACGATCCGGCCCCGTCGGACCAGGGTCCGGGTCCCTTGTGGAACGCCCCGCTTCGGACCGCCGGAGCAGATCATAGAGGATGATCGCCCCCGCTGTGGAAACGTTGAGTGAGGCAATCTGGCCACGCATCGGGATGGCCGCCCGGTGATCCGCCAGTTCGAGAACGCTCGGCCGGATCCCCTTGCCCTCCGCTCCCAGGACGACGACGAGGTTGCCGCTCAGGATCCGGTCGGCCAGCCCGAAGAGCGATCCTCCGGTCGAGGGCGCGGCAGCCACCACCCAGAAGCCACCCTGCTTGAGATCGCGAATCGCCCGCCCCAGATTGGGCACCCGGGCGACCGGAAGCCACTCGATCGCGCCCGCCGAGGCGCGACTGACGGCCGGTGAAAGGGGCGGTGCCCGGCGTTGCGACAGGATCAGCCCCCGAACCCCAGCGCCCTCGGCCACCCGCGCCAGGGCCCCGACGTTCTGGGGATCTTCGACCCCGTCCAGCAGGACCAGCCGGGTCCC
>DRQF01000077.1 GCA_011369445.1 Planctomycetota bacterium
AAAGGTGGACCAAGAGCGGTCCGACGAGGGCAAACAGGGGAGGAACGACGACCAAGGCCAGAACCATGCCGCCCAACACCGCGCCGATGAGCGCCCGCGCAAGCGGAATGTTCGCCTCGGAGCCCCGTCCGATTCCGATGGCCATCGGCAACAGTGCCAGAACCGTGGTGAGGGACGTCATGAGAACCGGCCGCAAACGCAGAGTCGCCGCGTCCAGAATCGCCTCACGGACGTCGACGCCCTCGCGTAGCCGTTTCAGAGCGAACTCCACGATGAGGATGGAGTATTCGACGATGATGCCGACCATGAGGATGAGCCCCATGAAGGCCGGAATGGAAAGCGGGGTGCCCGTGAGCTCCAACGCCGCCCACACGCCCACGGCACCGAGAGGCACGGTGAGCAGGATCACGAAGGGCACGAGGAAAGAGCGAAACTGAGCCACCATCACGAGGTAGACGAGGATCGCCGCGATCAGCAACCCGTATCCGAATTGTCCGAAGGACGTGCGCATGCTCTCGATCTCACCCCGCATCGTCCACGTGTAGCCGCGCTGACCATACGTGTTCATCAGTGCCTTGATGGCTGGCGAGGAGGCCAGGCGATCCTCGATATCGACCGCAACGCTGCCCGCGTCACGCCCCTCCACATTGACGTACACGTCCACCGTCCGCGTGATGTTGCGGTGGCTGACGACGAGGGGCGCCGTCGTCTTGCCCACGGTGGCGACGTTGCGGAGGATGACGGGCTCCTTGGATTTCTTCCCCGTGATGGGAATGTCGAGGAGAGTATCGATGGAGTCGATGTCGTTCTCGGCGTACTGCACGCCGATGGAGTAGTGGTTGCCGTTGGGGGCAATCCAGAAAGACGGCGCGAAGTTGACCGACGAATTCAAAGCGGCGGCCACGTTCTTGATGACGTCCTCTTGAGTGAGTCCAAGCATCGCGGCTTTGACACGATCCACCTCGATCCTCAGGGCGGGGTAGCGGAAGGGCTGGGCCACGCGGGCGTCCACGGCGCCCTCCACCCCTCTCGCTTCCTTCGCGATGGCCCGAGCGATCTCGTCTAGAACGGCGAGGTTGCTGCCCTGGACCTGGATGTCGATGGGAGACGGCAAGCCGAAGTTGAGGGCCGCCGTCATCATGCCTCCCGTGTCGAAGGCGATCTCCACGTCGGGAAACTCTTTCGGCAACACCTTTCGAAGTCGGCTCGCCCACTCCTGAGCCGAGGATCGGCGACTCTCCTTCAGCTGGACCAGGATGAAGGCGTCCATGGGGCCCGTGTTCGGGGTGTAGGCGGCCGGCCAGTCATAGAGCACTCCGATATTGGAGATCAGAAGCTGAAGGTCGGACGCCGGCTTCTCGCCGCCGGGGTCCGCCTCGCCCACGGTCTCCTGCACGGCGGACTCCATGCGCGCCACGATCTCTTCCATCCGTTCAATGCGGGTCCCCACGGGCCCTCGCACGAGGATCGTGAACTGTCCGCCGTCCACCGGCGGGAAGAGTTCGGAGCCCAGATGGGGAATGCGCATCCCCGCGAAGGCGGCCATCGCGATCGCCGCCACGACCACGGGGATGCGCAGGGCCAGCGCCCATGAGGCAACCGATCGGTAGCGCGCGGCCAACCAGGCGCCGAGGTTCGCGCCCACGCGGCTGGACGACGTCTTGAGAAAGGTGGAGCTGGCCGCCGGGATGAAGCTCATGGCCACGATGAACGACGTCAGGGTCGCGAAAGTCACGGCGAGGGCCAAGGGCGTGAAGAGGAACTTCGCAAGGCCGGAAAGCAGCACCACGGGATAGAAAACGACCACGAAGGTCAGAGTACTCACGAGTACGGGGAGGGCCACCTCGCGGGCGCCATCGAGAGCCGCTTGGCGCCGTGGCTTTCCCATGGCCGCGTGGCGCTGGATGTTCTCCATGACCACGATGGCCTGATCGACGAGGATGCCGATGGCGAGGCTGAGGCCGCCCAGCGTCATGGCATTGATCGTATCCCCCGTAAAGAAGAGTCCCACGAACGCGCCCAGAATGGCCAGAGGAATCGCAAGCACGACAATGACGGTGGCTCTGAGAGAGCCCAGGAAGAGCAACACCACGAGGGCGACCAGAAACGCTCCGATCAGACCACTCTTCTCGAGAGTTGTGATGGAACCTCGCACGAAGGTGGACTGATCCATGACGACGTCGAGGCGGAGATCATTCGCCTTCGGATTGAATTCACGGATCCGCTGGAGGATCTGCTGGCTCTTCGCCTTCACCGCATCCACGATCTCGAGCGTGTTGGCTCCCGGCTGGCGGTAGATGGGCACATAGACCTGGCGACGTCCGTTGATGCGAACAATGTTGCTCTGGATCTGATGGGTGTCCCTCGCCCTCCCCACATCGCGGACGAGGACGGGCACGTTCCCGTCCACGCGAACGGGAACGTCATTCAACTCTTCGACCTCGTCGACCATGGCGTTCGAGAGAATGAAATACTCGGTGTCGCCCATGCGGGCGGTGCCGGTGGGGACGAAGGGGTTGGCGGAACGAATGGCATCATTCACGTCGAGAGGAGCCATGCCCCGCGCTTCCATGCGGTCACGGTCGACGTAGGTGAGGATGCGCCGCAACACACCGCCGTAGACCGCCGGCGCAATGACTCCGCGGATGGACTGGAGACGGTTGCGCATCTCGTAGTAAGCGACGTCGTAGAGCTCTTTTTCCGTCATGGTGGCGGAGGAGACGCTCACCAGGCAAAGGGGGACGCTGGCTGTGGGATCGAAGGGCATGACCATCGGCGGAAGCGTGCCCGGGGGCAGGTAGTAGGTGTCCGACATGGCGAGCGAAGTCACCTGACTCATGGCCGTGTTGGCGTCGATGTCTTCCCTGAAGAAGTCCTTCACCACGCTCACCCCCAACATCGAGCGGGCCTCTTGGTGCTCGATGCCGACGCTCTGCCCGGTCCATCTCTCGAGGCGACTCGTCATGTCCCGTTCGACCACCTCGGGGGGCATGCCCGGATAGAGAGTGAGGATCTGGATCGCGGGGGTTTTGAAGATGGGCAGTAGGTCCGAGGGAATCTGGCGGAGACTCGCCACCCCCAGCACGATGAGCCCCAACACGAAAACGACGACCAGATACGGATTCTCGATGGATCGCTTGACGATGCCCATGGGCTTCACCTCGGCTTGGTGCCTGAGCGCTCCCAGGAGCCGGAACGTCACCGCGCGTGTCTTCCCTCGCAGAAAACACGTAGTGCGGCGGCGTTGACGTCACTCCCCGGAAGTCGCTTCCTTCGAACTCTACATCAACCTCGAGTGTCTGGGCAGGGGCGGCCAGCCGAGGAGTGGAGCCTTCAGCCTTCATTTGACGCCCCAAGGCGCGGATGACCTCACCCGACCTTCGCGGGACGAGGGCGTCCCGGCTCCAAGTCGCCGGTCCATGGCTCAAGGCCACGCGACGAGGACACATCGCCCGCCGTTCCGGGAGAGGGGAAGGTTAGGGGGCCGAGCCATCCAGAAGATCGGCGGGGGCGTCCACCGCGGGAGCGCGGCGAAGCAGGGCTTCCAGGGTGTCCGCATCAGACGAAGCGATCCGCTCCGCGAGCTCCCGAGGGATCTCCCCGAATCGGGCGACGAGGAGGGTCTCCAGTCCCTTCCGGAGTCCTTCCCGCAGCCCCTTGTCCAGACCCTCGTGGAGTCCTTCTTCCCTCAGCCGTTCCGCTGTCGTTTTGATCATGGTCTGGGTCTCCTCGGATTCCTGGGCGAAAGGGAGGGCGCGCACCTCCTCGGGGGCGATGTCCGACACGAAGTAAAGATACCACACCATGGCCCTGAGAAGCGAAAGTCCTCCCTTCTCCTCAACCGTGGCCCGAAACAGATCATCCCATTCCCGAAGCCGGCTTCGAATCTCTTTTCCCCGGCCGTGATTCAGAAGAAGAAC
>DRQF01000078.1 GCA_011369445.1 Planctomycetota bacterium
GAAGCTTCTTGAACTGCGACAGGACGTAGCCGTTGTAGGTCTTGTGGATGAATCGCGACAAGAAGCATCGCCGAATCGCCCGGAGTTCTTCACCGAGGGAGGTTGCCATTTCGATCTTGGGCGTGAAGAGACACTCCAGAATGTTGGGGTTGGCCTTCAATGCGAGGACCAAGAAACGTTGCAACTCCCAGTAGCACTCGTCGGCATCCGTGCGTTCGATCAGATCAGGCACTCCGGTCAACGACCACTGGAGGTGGGCTGGGGGCAGATAGACTCCGCGAATATCCACGTCGGAGCTCTCCTCGTCGAGGCCGAAGGCGCGGGAGCCCACCACGCACCTGTAGATAACGTGGGAAAAGAGGTCCTCGCTGCTCGGGTTCTCACCGAGGGCAGCGTCCTGGTCGTGGCTGAGAACACGAAGGTCGTGGCGCCGAAGCTTCACCGTTTCGCCATCCGCGAATCGGATACGATAGCGCTGCCCCGCCTCCAGGGGGGCATGAACGACCACCGCGACACCGCCGGAGGGGCGAATCTCTCGTCCGTAGGGATCCCTTATCGGGCAGCAGGTCACGACCTGTGTCCCGACGGGGAGAATCGGTGGCAGGTTTCCCTTCATGCTGAAAACTCCAGGCCGTGCGCGAAGGTATCGGGTTCCTCGTCCTTCGCAAGGCGGCTTTCGGGGTCGCGCCTTGCAGTTCGGCCGGCGCCCACCCAGACGGAGAACGTCAAGCTCTTCTCGATGCGCTCGGAGCAGCCCTCTTGCTTCTTCGGGCGAGCGATGATGCCGGGGCCAGCGTCGTGTTTGCGCGGGGGATGCTCGACCGCATCCACCACGAGATGGAGTCCCGCTGGCGTGTCGCAACACCTCCAACCCGGAAGCGCTGACCCCCCCGTCCCCCGCTGATTTCTCCTGACGGCTGGCGTTGCTGGAATTATAACTAAGTTATGACGTGGAGACTGCGGTGATCAGGCAACTCCGAAAACTCGGCAACAGCAGTGCTCTGATTCTGGACAAGCCCATCCTGGAGCTCCTGGGCTTGGAGGAGGACGGTCAGGTCCTGCTCACGATCGAGCATGGTTGCTTGATCGTGACGCCCGTTCATCCTCGAGTCGTTCCGGAGGAAGAGTTGGCGGAGCACATCGACTACGTCATGAAGAAACGAAAGGACGTGCTGAAGCGATTGGCGGAGTGATGTCCTCCACGGTTTTCTTATCCGTGGAGGAGGTACTGAGGATCCATAGCCGCGTCATCGATGAATTCGGCGGGGACCCCGGACTTCGAGATCGCGGGATGCTCGAAGCGGCGGTGGCGGCAGCCGAAGTCTTCCTGCCGATCAACGGTCACGAACTCCCGGCGGGCAGCGCACGGTAACTCTGCCTCGCAGACGAGGACCGCTGTCTCCGCGAGGGACCAATGGGGCGGCGTGAAGGGGACGGGGTCGTGGCTGGTGGAAAGCGCGGCATGGTTCTTGGGCCGTGCCCATCAGTCCCGAGCAAAGGAGACAATAATCCCGGCACCGAAGGCTCCTGGGCCCACGATGATCGAGATTTTCGGAGACGCCGGGCGAGTCTTGCGGATTCTGAACCTGTACGCGCGAGGAATGCCCGAGCGTGACCCCCCGACAGTGAAAGGATCCAATCCATGAGGTACTTCGCATCGATCTTGTGTTTCGCGCTGATGGCGTCTTTGAGTCTGAGCGCGCAGGAGACGAATGACGCGTCCGCTTCGTTGACCAGTCACGGCTCCGATCCCGGGAACAATCCGTTCTTCAGCTCGGCCCAAGGGAGCATGGTGCTGGAAGTGGGCGGTGCCTCCGGCTCGCTGTTCTCTTTGCTGGTCGGTGACCGGGCGGTGGGTGCCCTTTGCCCTCCGCTTCTCAATGGTGAATGCCTGGACCTTGCGGTGGGACAAGCGTCGATCCCCTTGCTCATCATTGTCGATGGCTTCGGAGGCAGCCCCTTCGGGATGCTGGACTCGTCCGGAGGTGCCGACTTCGCTCTTCCTGCCGCCGGGCTTGACGGCCTGACGCCAGCTTTTCAGGCGCTCGTCCAGGACCCAACGAATCCGCCTATCAACATCAACTTTTCCGCCGCTTGTGAATTCGACATCAGCAATGTCGCCACATTCCAAGGCGATGATGTGTTCGTTGAGTACTACTTCCCGAGTGGCGTTTCCTACGAATTCTACGGTCAAAGCTTCTCCAGTATCACCGTTTCCACGAACGGTTGGGTCAAATTTGGCACGGGTTGTACCTTCTCTGATTTCAGCGAGTCAACGCCTGATCTTCTCAGCGGAACGATCGGAGGAGCACCGGGAGGCGATCCTGTCATCGCCGTCCTCTGGAACGATATCGATATGGGAAACAACCCCTCGCAGGAGGTCCGAATTCAGGAGGTTCAGACCGGTTCAGGATTCGAAGTCCGCGTGAGCTGGATCAACGCCGAGTTGTTCCCGGCCACGGCTTTGGGAACGTTCAAGGTGACCCTGAAATCGTCAGGGACGGTCGAGATTGACCATCACTCAGTCAACACTGTGAGTGGGATCGTCGGACTTTCGTCCGGCGAAAACGCGGGTGGGACAACCGTCGTTTCCCACGACTTCTACAACGGAGGTTTTCCCCCCAACGCGTTCAATGGAGCCGGGTTCCGCAACACCATCTACCGCAACTACAACGTCTTCGGAAACGAGGCACCTTCAAGCCTGTACACACTTTGCTTCCAGCCGCAGAACGCCTTTGGACTCTATGACTTGGCGGGTGTGTTTCTCTTGCAATCTTGTCTTTGAATGTTGGCCCCTGGTCGTCTCCCAGCTTGGTGATCACATCGGGCAGCACGGCGGCGCGGCCAGCGCCGCCGTGCGCCGGTGACCTATTCTTGGACTTCTCAAGGACCGGAAATCGGAAGCGATGGGAGCGGGTCGCGAATCGACGAAGGCGTCGCAAAGAATCCCATCGCTCGGCGGCTGGGCATCGACATCGCTCGACCGGTGAAGCAGGCGACCATCACCCTGCGCATCACGCCGGTCGGTTAGGCGCCCGGTCCTGGGGACTGATCCCCCTAGTCGTCGGATTCGCCAAGCACGAGGCCGAGCGCCGCCAAGCCGTGGCCATGGGCCCCTGCGAAGGAGGCGGGGTAGGGCGTCGCCACCCCCTTCATGGCGTGCCAGAGGATCCGATTGAGCGTGTCCTCATTCGCCTCATCGGTTCGTTCGAAGGGCTGAGCCTCGCTGGCGCGCGCCCAGTGAAGCGCCCGCCCCCGCAAAGCCGTCTTCGGTGGATTCATCTCGGTCAAGGGGATGAGGTTCGGTCGCACGTCGTAGGGGCCGAAGTCGGGGACCGTCCTGAAGCAGTCGCACATGACGGGGGCCATGGCGTCGAGCTGCGTGAGCGGAGGCACTCCCAGGATGCGCGTCATCGTGTGGAGCACGCCCGTCTGGTTGTAGAAGGTGCTGATGACTTCGCCGCGTCGGGTGTAGGGACTGATGACCAGGCAAAGTGAGCGATGCCCGTCGACGTGGTCGAAGCCGTTTTGCGGGTCGTCCTCGATGACGAAAATGCAGGTCGACGACCAGAAGGGACTGTGAGTGAGGCCGTCCACGATGCGGCCGAGGGCAAGATCGTTGTCCGCCACCTGGGCGCGCGGCGTGGGGTGACCGGGTGACGTCCCGGAGGTGTGGTCCTGGGGCAGATACACGATGGTGAAGTTGGGAAACTCATTTCGGCGGCTGAAGGCCTTGAGTTCCTTCAGGAATACGTCGGCTCTCAGGACGTCGGGAATGTTCAGGTTCCAACCGGGGTAGTCCTTGCAACTCAGCCGCCGCACGCGGTCGACGCCGATGGACTGATCGAATCGAATCGAGCGCCGTCCGCTGATGAAGTCGTCATAGATGTCACGAAATGAGAAATTTCCCCCGTGGGGGGTGGCACTGTCGAATTCCCCGTAGTTGCGAAAACTGAGGCCTGCCGCGAGGACCCGGTCCCAGATGAACCCCCCCGAGGAGTAGGTGAGAGGATCGTCACCGAAGGTGTAACTGCGGGTGAAGCCGCCAAAGGACTTCTCGAGGTGGTCCGTCACGATGCCTTCCGTCGACCAGGAGTGCCCGTCGGCGGAATTGACTCCGTTGCAGTAGTAGTTGTCGAGCAGGACGAATTCATCGGCCAAGGCGTGGTGATTCGGCGTCACTTCTCGGGGAAAGATGCAGAGGTTGGGATCGCTGTTGGCGCGCTCCATGTCTCCGAAGACCTGATCGTAGGTGCGGTTCTCCTTGATGATGTAGACGACGTGCTGGAAGACGGAGGGTTCGCCGAAGTGCTCGGGGACGGGTTTCGGGCAGACGTCGGCCCGGCCCGGTCGATTGCCGGATTTCGACAGTCGGAGACGGTTTTGGGCCAGGACATCTGGTCTCATGCGGGCGAGGGCTTCGCGATCCGGCGGGTTCAGGCGGGTGACGCTTCCCCGGTGCCAATAGACGCTCCATCCTTCTTTCTTGTTCGGATTGGTACGGCTGCCCACGCCCTTGACGTTGGCGACGAACAGCCGGCCTCCGGACAGGGCGAGGGCGCCCGGAAACCAACCCACGGGAATGAAGCCCGCAACTTCGGCGCGCTCACCGAGGGCGACGACGGCCACCGCGTTGTTGCCGCCGTTGGCCACGTAGAGCCGATCCGCTCCCTCATCGAGAGCGAGCGCGTTGGGCAGGCTACCGAAGGGGAGATCGGGCAGAGGGCGGACCGAGAGTGACTGGAGGACCCGACCTCGGACTGCGTCGATGATTTCGATGGTGTCCGAGTTGGCGTTGGCGACATACAGACGCTGTTCATCGGAGGAGAGCACCAGATCCGAAGGGTGGAGACCCGTCTCGATGACCGCCGTCTCCAGGTCTCGTCCGAGATCGACCACAGAAACGGCTCCGCTGGACGCGACGCCGCGCTCGTCGACGAGCACCTGCGTTCCGGATGAGGGGCGCGCGCGCTCGCCCGCCTTCGGGTGGCGGCCACCCCAATCGGAGACGTAGAGGGTGCGCCCGTCGTTCGTGATCTCGCAGTCGTAGGGGGCGGCGCCGACGGGGATCTCCTTCACGAGCTTGCCCGCTTGAAGATCCACGACGCCCACGGTGTTGTTGCGAGAGAGACAGACGTAAAGGGTCGAACCATCTGGCGAGAGAGCGAGCCCCATGGCGTCCGAGTTTCCCTTGCCCTTGGGGCCCGGAAGACGGATCTTGCACAGCCAGGTCACCACGCCTGCATCGTCGATGCCCCCTTCGAAAAGCAGCGTGTGGGCCGTCGTGGCGTAGATCTTTCGGCCATCCGCGGAGAGCAACACGCCGTGCATCGATGCGCCGGTGCCCTCACCGAAGGGGAGTTCTTGCATCACCTCGTTCGATGCGGCGTCGAGGACCACCAGGCCGCGATGGTCCTTGACGTAGACATGGCGACCATCGGGGGAGGGGACGAGGTCCACGGGCCGCCCGGCGAATTCGACGGTTTTGCCGGCCGGCCGAATCACCTGTCGGGTGGGAACGAGCGTGGCGCCGTCGTCCATGGGGCCGACGAGAGGATGGGAGCAGGCGGCCGCTCCCACCAGACCGAGGGCGAAGAGCAAGATGCATCGCTCGACGCAGCGCCGTGAGACGACCAACGTCCAAGAGCTGAAAAGACGGAACATGATGAGCCCTCCGGGCGGCACGGGCGCCGCAACACTCCCTCACGAGGACCCCGAATCTACCAGACGCCCCCCTGCCCGTTAAATAAACATTCCTGCACCCCGAACCGTCTCTCTTTGCCTCCGCGGTCCAGCGGACGCCCGCCCTTTCTGCTACAAATGACCTCCACGCGGCCGATGCCGCGTATGAGTCCCTTCATCTACGGAGAATATCGAATGTCGAACAACACGACCTACAAGCTCGTCCAGATCGTCGGGACGTCCTCCGACTCGGTGGAAGGCGCCGTCCGCAATGGTGTGAGCAAGGCCTCCGCAACCCTGCGTGGGATGGAGTGGTTCCAGGTGGATGAGATCCGGGGACGCATCGACGGCGGCGACGTGAAGGAGTTCCAAGTGGTCATGCGCGTCGGCTTCCGCCTCGACGACTGAGGAGGCCAAATGAGCTTCGATCTGTTTCCTGGGAACGCCCTCGCCTGCCGGGTCAATGCGCATCGGCACGGATGGAACGGGCAGATCTGCGACAACCCCACGACCTGGGAATGCGGCGGGAGGCTGGATTTCAGGGAGGACTACTGTGCGCGCGGAAGGACCTCGTGCTTCCACCTGCACCTGTTCGATCCCCAGGATCCTCGCTTCATCATCGAAAGCCGCGGTGCGGGCTGGATCTTCGAGTCCGATATTCATGCGTTCGACGACCAACTTGTGATCCTTTGGAACAAGAAGTTCCGGGAACCCCGTGGGATGATCGGGACGGCGACGAGTAGCGTCGTCTACGGGGTGTATCGGGTGCAGTCCGTAGAACGCATCGATCGGCCCTACCGGGTCGACTGGCTCATCAGGCCGCACGCCGACGGGTGGGTTCACGTCGCGCCCCTCGGCGTTCCATTTCCGAGGGCCCATTCCATGGGTGGACTCTATGTCCTCGAGGTGGAAAAGAGCTCCGTCGTGCGGATGTTCGAGCAGATTCGCGAGCGAGCCGCGGAACTGGATACATCGATGTTTTCAGCCCACGACCGAGCATGCCTCGATCACTTTTCGGAGCACCTGGAGGAGTGGATCGAGGTCGCGGCGGCAAAGGTCCCCGCGCGGCCCCGCAATCAGCCGCGCACCGTCGCATCGACGGATCCTGCGGGAAGTGGCCACCGGCCGTTCGCAGGTCTTCCCGACCTCATTGACGTCGGGGACTCTCCTCGGTCGCGGCCTCCTGCGGAGGCCGCGAGCGGTGAACCCCCGAAGGCGCCCCCTGAATCCACTGCGGTGGTTCCCATCGTGGGATCAAAAGGACGAAGCTGGATCGAGGAGAACTATGGTGCCGATACGCTCCGATCGATTCTGATCGGATCGCTCACCAAGTCCCTTCTGATTCTCGCCGGGCGCCCTGGCGTCGGCAAGAGTACGCTCGCCACGCAGTTGATCGATGATCCGAAGGGAGAACGACTGCTCACCGTGGCCGTCGCCTCGACATGGCGTGGGCGCGAGGACCTCCTCGGCTACGTGAACCCGATCAGCGGGCGTTTCGAGCCCACCCGTTTTACGAACTTCCTGCGGGAGGCTGCCCGGGCGTGGGAGAGCGGTGACCGTCGTCCTCGTCTCGTCGTCTTCGAGGAATTCAATCTCAGCCAGCCGGAGTTCTGGCTGTCGGAGATCCTTGTTCGCGGCGAGTATGCCGCAGGGGACATTACGAATCGCACGATCGACCTCGGTGGAACGGCTGTAGAGGGGTGGCCCACGGACGAGCGCCCCCAGGTCTTCCTCTCGCCAGCGGTTCGATACGTCGCGACGGTCAACACGGATCACACCAGTCGGACCCTCTCACCTCGTGTTCTCGATCGAGCGGCGGTGGTGGAACTCCGCGTCGATGCGGGACAGATCATCGAGAACCTGAATCTCAATCTCGATTCCGAGCAGATCGAGGCCATCAAGGAATTGGACTATCGGGGCGGAAGCCACGGGGCGGGGTTTTCGTACCGGTCCGCCGTGTCCTTGCGTTCGTGTCTGGAGCAGGCGCGCTCCATGGGCCTCGATGCCTGGGAAATCCTTGATGTGCTTCTCGTGCAGGAAGTCCTGAGCAAGGTCCGTCTTCTTGCGGGGGACGGCCGGGACGCCGAGTGGCTGGATCTCATGATCGAATGGAGCAATGAGCACGGGGCGCGCCTTCCCCAGTGCGCCTTGATCCTCAGCACTTGGCGTGAGTGCCTGGCGGAGGGGCGGGACGTCATTCAAGCATGAATGTCTTCGCCGAGAGGATCGCTGAAGACCTCCGGACGTGGAGCCGCGAGCTGCTCGACCCCGGGATCGCGCCGGCCACCGGGGGCGCAAATTGTGTCGGGGGCGGCCAGGTCGCGCTGCGGCTCGCCTCGGCTCGCGTCCTTTTGTCCCTGATTCCCGCCCTCCTCGACGAGGCGGAGGAGATCGAGAACCCGGCGACCGATGCCATCCACGCCACACCCTCGCCGGTCCGCTCGCGGCTCTCCCGTCGCCCCGTGGACTACGTCCGAGAGGATCGGCGATTCTTGCCCCGGCGGTGGGAAAGAGCTGTGCCGATCACCGAGCCGTCTCGACCGCCTTTGGCTTGGTTGCTCTTCATCATCGAGGTGGTTTCCTCGGACATAGAAGCGGCCATGCAGCGGCACGACGAGTTGGCGGAAGAAGCGGCTCGCGTCCGTGGAGGCGGGTTTTGGTGGACGGAGTCCGACCTTCCAGCACTTGCGTCGCGGCGGAGGAGCCTTTCGACTCTACTCGCCCGTTTGCGTCGCGACGCGTCCCGCATCCGAACCATGATCCGCGGCCGTCTCATACCAACGAATCGCGTTCCCCAGCCTTACCCGACCTCCCGGTCCTGGGTGTCGCTTCGACGGCAGGCGGAGAGCATCCTGGACCCGTGGCGCC
>DRQF01000079.1 GCA_011369445.1 Planctomycetota bacterium
GCGAAGTCTCTGGAATGACCTCGCGAAGACGAATGCCCAGTACGCCATCTGGGGAGACCCGCGGGTCGAGGATGAAGAGAACGATGAGGCGTTTTCGGACTCCGGGCGCGATGAGGCGATGAGATTGACTTCTTTCGTCCACCCATCGTCCCGCGTCGTCGACCTGGGATGCGGAATCGGTCGGGTGACACGGGAACTCGCTCCCTTCGTCGGTGAGATCATCGGTGTGGACGTATCCGATGAGATGATCGAGGAGGGCAAGAAGTATCTTGGAGAGACGGCGAACGCTCGCCTGATCCTGAACGATGGAGCCACCTTGGCCGCGATCGAGTCGGATTCCGTCGATTTCCTTTTCTCTCTCCTGTGTCTCATCCATGCCGATAAGCGATGCGCCTATCGATACATGCGTGAGATCAAGCGCGTCCTCAAGCCGGGCGGCCAAACGCTGTTGCAGTTTCACAATATGCTTTCGGATCGGGGGCTGAAGTTGTTTCAGGCCATCGTCGACTCGGACTACCCACTCGAATTCTACACTCCCGCCGAAGTGCGTCGCTTACTCGGCTCCGTCGGCCTCGAGGTCTTGTCGGAGAATCTGAACTCCGAATTCATTGACGTCGTGGCTCTGAACGGATCCCGTCGCGACTGGATCGAAGAGTGGTTGAGCGCAGTCAGCATCGGGGCACCGAAGTTCGATGGTGCGTGGAGAAAGGGCGCGATCGCAATGGATCGTGCTGGCCGTTCTTCGCTGGAAATCGAGAATCGAGCCGGGAGCTGGAAGCTCCTGACCGTGGTCATCGAGTTGCTGAGGACGCACGAGAACGCCTTCGAGCAGATCTTCTGTGTCCAAGGACGCGTGCAGCTGAAGCCCACCTCGAAATCCAGCGTTTCGGTGCAATTCGACCCCGCCCAAGAGGAAGTCGCCCTGCTGGTGGATGGGAAGCCCGCCATCGCGATGGAGGCCAAGGTTGGGGCGCCAGGACGTGGCGACCGGGGGCTTTTGAACATCGGGTGCATCCCTGCCGGCGCGAGCTGGACCGAGGAGACACGAGAGAGCCTCCCGGGTTTCGCGCGAACCATCGAGGTGGAGCTGCTCGAAGATTTGACGTGAGCCGCGCCACGGCACGCCGCTGATTCGCATGGGTCAGGCGATGGTGCGGCGGAGAGCTTCGATGATCTCGTGCATGAGGAAGGGGTCGCGGCCGTGGCAGGCGAGGAGGTCGCCCATCAGTGACTCGCGTTCAGCGGTCCGGCACTGAGGGGACGAGGCTCGCTTTCAGGTTGCGACGCCCCCCATGCCATCCTGAGAGAACAAACCGAGAAGTCTTGACTGGGGAGCGACGGCGAACACGATGAACGGTGTCCGATCGGTGCATTTCCGGACTTTGATCTCACAAGGACAGGGGAGACTTCATGCACCGTTCCCACCTCTGAGCGCTGAGCGTATTCCTGATTCTCGCGCTGCCCATCAGTGACGGCGGCACTCCTTTTGCTGGCGTGAGTTCTCTCGTCGGGGGCGCGGACATCGCGCTCACGTCGAAAGAAAGCCCTGGAACCGCCCCGGGCCCTCTCCCGGTGGAAAGTTTCCAGGAACCCGAACGGCCCCGGCGCGTTACAACGGGGTAGCGCCCCGATGCCGCGTCGGGGCCGTCCTGCCCTGAGGAGTCTCGTCATGTTCCGATTCACGCTACGCTGCCTGTTCATCCTGTCGTCCGCCGTCTTCATGGCCCCCTCGGCCTGGGGTCAAGGGCAAACCATCGGGTTCGAGGAGACGTTCGCGCTCGCCAAGGACCGCCAAGCGGCAATCGCTCAGCTCATCCCGGGAACGGCCGACTTCTACTACTACTCCTGCCTGCAGAAGCAGCACGAGGGGCGCCTCGAGGAGGTCCCCGCGCTGCTGCGCACCTGGATCGAACGCCACGGTCGAACGGCCCGCGTGGAGGAAATCGAAAACAGACAGGCTCTGCTCTCGTTTGCCAAGGACCCCAGCGGGACCTACGACTTCTTGATCCGGAGACTGGGTCTCGAATTCAACCATGAGCGGAAACTCCCCGGGGCCCGCCCCGATCTCCCCACGACACTCGACAACGCTCTCGTCTCAACGGCCGCGCTCACACAACGAGCACTCAAGAAATACGGCAATACCTTGAAGGGATTTCGCGACTCGGCGCTGAGAGATCTGGCATCCACCCGCCTCAGTCCCGTCCTCCTACGTGCCCTGTTGTCCCGGCTTCGTCGCCCCGACATTCCCAATCTTGCGCAGCTCGTCATCCGCGATCTCGAAGCAAAGCGCAGCCGCGGGTTCGGCTCCCTGGCGATCCACGGCAAGCTCCTGCTCGACCAGTTGGACGAATGCGCCCGGCTGCGCCCGCGCCTCCTCGACGATGCGGACTTCCTCTCCGCGTACCTCATTCGCCTGCGCCCCAGCGACGACGCCGACGGACGGGACCCAGCTGTCCGCAAGGCCTATCTCGAGCGCCTGGAGGCCTTCACGGATCGCTTGTCGCCGGCCCAGAACTCCCTCAAGGCCCATGTCCTCCACCACCGCTTGAAATTCGATCTCAGCCGTGGCGAGGTCGATCAGGAGCGATTCCTGAAGTACCTGCGCCTACCCCGTAATACCCGCTGGATGCGACGAGAGAGACTGAGGAACCGCAAGCCAGGCGATGCCCTCGTCGACGCATCGGCGTCCTTTCCGACCCGACTCGGCCCCATTGGAAACGACGAGAACCTCATTCGCGCCTGCTTTACCCAAATCTTCGCGACGGCGGACAACTTCGAGCCCTTTACGAGGTTCGTGCGCCGCGACTACCTCCGGCGACTCTTCGCTGAAACAAAGATTCTCGCCGGCGTCGGCGACAAAGAGCGCTGGTACTCGATGCTCGACGATCCCACCTACTACGAAGC
>DRQF01000080.1 GCA_011369445.1 Planctomycetota bacterium
ATGACCTCGACTTGAAAGAAGTTCTCCGGTGACCACGGACGGCATCACACGTCGCACCGCAGGGATGATCCTGGGGCTTCTCCTCATTCTCTCCGCGGTGTCGCGGGCGCTGTTTTTCTCCCAGCTCGGGTTCGATCACTTCGATGCCGCGGCTTATGCCCTCAGCGCCCAATCGGTGGCGGAGGGTGCTGGGTGGACTCACGTCTTTCCCAATCAGCATCTCCTCGCACCGCCCCTTTTCTTCACCCTCGGAGGGGGGCTTGCCCGAGGATCGCCCCTCGGCGTCGACGCCGCCTTGCATGTCCTGGCGATCGTCTTCGGAGTCGCGCTCGTCTTCGTGACCTACCTCGCCGGACGCTCTTGGTTCGGGCGGGGGGCGGGACTGGCGGCGGCGACCCTCGTCGCCCTCATGGACTCCTTCATCCTCTTCTCCCGCGTGGCGCTCACGGACGAAGCGTTCTGTTGCTTTTTCCTGCTGGCTCTCTTGGCCTTCGATCGGGCGCGACGACGAGGGTCTTGGAGCGCGGCCGTTCTGGCCGGTCTTGCCATGGGGTTGGCGTGGAACACCAAGTACCACGGCTGGCTGGCGGCGGTCATCGCGGCGGCGGTGATCGGGGTGGAGGCGCTGGCGCAACGGCGCCGGCCCTCGCGCCGTGTCGTCATGGGCTGGGTCGCGGCCTGCGCCGTCGGATTCCTGTGCTATCTGCCCTGGCTCGTTCACATCGTCCATCAACCGGGAGGTTATGCCCGGCTGGCGGCCCAGCACGCCAGCTTTCTCGCCCCGGCGGCGGCTTTCGATCATCTGCGGACCCAGGCCGGCATCCAGCTCTACCTGGACGGCTGGGGCGCGCGCGTCGCTCCGGCCGCGGCTTTCGTCCTCGTGGCCTTGGCGGGTCTTCGTCAGGCGACGCATGGTTTGCGGGCGTTGGCCGGCCTTCCCCTTCTTCTGGGGTTGGCCTGGATCGTGGGGGGTGTCGGGGCCTCGAGTCTCCTCGCCTTGGCCGCCGTCATCGTTTCTTTTCAGAAGTCGAAGGCTGGAGCGCGTCCGTGGACCGCCCTCGCATTCTTGGGCCTCTTCACTCTCCTCACGCCGCTCTATCATCCCTATGCTCGGTTGCTTCTCCCTTGGCTCCTAGCCGTGGCCTTGTTCGCGGGGGCGGGACTCGCGCGGTTCGCGACCTCCCTGGTCGATGACCACAGCTCCGCTTTTCACCGGGGTTTCGTGGCCGTGATCGGTGCGGCCACTCTCGTTGGCGCGGTGGCGGCCTACGGATTCGTTCCCCGTCCAACCCCCGAGACCTGGGGGCCCACGGACGGGTTGCGTCGCGTCGCCAAGAACGCCGCGTCCGGATCCTTGGCGACGCGACAGCCCGTGCTCGTCGTGGGCGAGCCGGCCCTCGTTTTTTATCTGCGGGAGCAGGGCCTCGACGCCCGTCACGTCGACCGCCTGGACGCCCCCACTTTGAGAAGGCACCCCGGCGTCGCCTGGGCCCTCACCGGCGTCTATGCCCGCCGCGCTGGCGTCGTGGAGGAGGCCCTGGACGCGGCGCTCATCGTGACGGTGATCCCCGTTCATTCCTGGCGTTGGCGCGTGGGGGAGGTTCGGCGGCTCGACGACTTCCAACCTTGGGAGGCCCGCCTCGACCGCGCCCGCCGCCCCCAAAGCCCCCAGCACCGCATCGACCTCTGGGGCCTCCGCCGTCCCTGACGCGGTCTTCCCGGTTGCGTTAGGATGGCCCGCTTGCGGACGGGACGGCCGCGGCATCACTGCGTGGTGTCGAGGAAAGTCCGGGCTCCACAGGGCAGGTCGGTGGGTAACGCCCACGGGTCGAAAGACCACGGAAAGTGCCACAGAGAACAGACCGCCGATGGTCGTCTTCGGACGACACAGGCAAGGGTGAAACGGTGGGGTAAGAGCCCACCGCCGTTCCTGGTGACAGGGCGGGCACGGTAAACCCCGACCGGAGAAAGGCCAAATAGGGGAGGAGAGGCTTCGGCCTCGGGGAGGGGCCCCTTCCCCCTGACTCCCGGGTAGGCCGTTCGAGGCGGCGCGCGAGCGTCGACCCAGAGAAATGGTCGTCGCCCCCCTCGGGGCACAGAACCCGGCTTACAAGACCGCTGGAGCAGGAGGCGTTGCGAGGGCAACGCCTCCACCTTCCTGCCCCGTCGCCGCCATCAATCCGTTCCTCGGGCAAGGCGAGCTACACCAGATGAGCGCCGCCAGGATCGAGGGCAGGAAAAAGCTCGGCGCCATGACCTTCGACAGTGATGTCTTCAACTGCATGGCCCGAAAGATCATGCTGAACGAAGAGAGCACCTCGAAGAAGGAACACCCCGGTCGGACGGATGATGGAAAAGATGTGCCGCTTCTGGTCTCAGGACCGGAGCGCACCATGTCGGGGGCAGGTCACGAGGTGGTCGTTGACGAGCCCGGCCGACTGCATGAAGGCGTAGCAGATGGTGGGGCCCACGAATTTGAAGCCCCGCTTCTTCAGGGCCTTGCTCATCGCCGTGGAGGCCGGCGTTGCGGCCGGCACTTCAGCTTGGACCTTCCAGCGGTTTTGGATGGGATTGTCGTCGACAAAGGACCAGATGAACGTGGCGAAGGACTCTTCCGTGTTCCGCATCGCGAGGAAGGCTCTTGCGTTCGTGATCGCGGACGTGATTTTCAGGCGGTTTCTGACGATGCCCTCATCCGCGAGCAGGGAACGGATCTTCGCCGCGTCGTAGGCCGCGATGCGGACGGGGTCGAATCCGTCGAAGGCGCGCCGATAGTTCTCACGCTTGTTCAGGATCGTCGACCAGCTCAACCCGGCCTGCGCGCCTTCCAAAAGGAGCAATCCGAAGAGCCGATCATCGTCACGCATCGGCACACCCCACTCCTCGTCATGATAGCGGCGCATCAGATCAGAACTCCGCGCCCAGGGGCAGACGTTGTCGTTTGGGTTCGACATGGCGCCCCAGTGAAAACCTCGGGGAGGACAGGGTGACAAGAAAAAGACATCGCCCGCTCATCCTCGAGGATGAGCGGGCGACTTGAAACATGACGCCCCGATGATGCCGTCCAGGGATTGAGTTTCTACCCGACTTCCAAACGTGGGAGCCTCACGTGCCGTCGTTGGAGTCCCCTGCTCGGGGCATGCCTCGGTGCGGCCGACTTGGCGCCCTTCGGGTGAGCTATAGGGTGGAAACTTTTGACCCTGATAGACGAACACCCCAGGCAGCGTCTTGTCTTTCTTCGTCTCATTGTGACCCACCACATGAATCGCGCAAGCCCTCGACGCGCCGTGCGCTACGTGAAAGAATTCGGACGCCGAGAGAGGAGGCGCCAGGACATGCGCAGCAAATCGGGAAGCGCCGCGCAGGGTGGGAAGACGCTCGGCGTCGTGGGAGCCGTGGCCATCGGGATCGGCGGCATGGTGGGGGGAGGGATCTTCGCCGTGTTGGGCGAGGCCGTGTCTCTCGCTCACGGCGCCACTCCGGTGGCCTTCTCGCTGGCGGGTCTCATCGCGCTCATGACCGCCTACTCGTATGCTCGCCTCTCCGTGGCCTTTCCCAGCCAAGGCGGTACGGTGGTCTTTCTCGATCGTGCCTTCAGGAAGGACCTTGCGACGGGGGCGCTCAATACTTTGTTGTGGGTGTCCTATCTCGTGACGTTGGCGCTCTATGCCTCCGCGTTCGGCGCCTATGCGTTGACGTTCGTGGGCGAGGGCTCTCCGGGATGGGTCGGACACGCGCTCGTGAGTCTGGGAATCATCCTTCCCGTGGGCATCAACCTCTTCGGTTCGGCCATCGTGAGTCGCTCGGAGACCACCGTGGTCGTCGTCAAGTTGGTGTTGCTCGCTCTGGTGATCATCGCGGGCTGGCCGTTCCTGCACACCGAGCGGCTCGCGACTTCGAGCTGGGGTTCGCCCCTTTCCCTCATCGCTGCCGGGATGACCATCTTCGTTGCCTATGAAGGGTTCGAGCTCATCGCGAATGCTTCGGCGGATGCCAGGGAGCCCCGGCGGACGCTGCCGCGCGCTTTTTTCATCTCGGTGGGGCTTGTCATCGCGCTCTATGTGCTCATTGCCGTCGTCGTCGTGGGATCGGTGCCGGCCGACCGCATCGCCGCCGTCAAAGACTACGCTCTCGCCGAGGCCGCGCGTCCGGCTCTCGGAGAATTCGGGTTTCGTCTCGTGGGGCTGTCAGCCCTTCTTGCCACGTTCTCCGCCATCAACGCGACGATCTACGGGAGCGCACGTCTCGGCTTCGTTCTTGCGCGGGATGGGGAACTCCCCGCGATCCTCGAGCGTCGCTGCTGGAACGAGCCGGCTTTCGGCATTCTGCTGATTGGCGCAATCTCGCTTCTTCTGGCGAATCTACTCGACATCGAGGCCATCGCCTCGGTGGCGAGCTCGGGGTTCCTCTTGATCTTCGGCGCCACCAACCTGGCGGCGTTCCGTTTGGCGGACGACATCGGTGCGAATCGGTGGGTGCCCCTGACGGGAGGCGTTGCCTGTCTCGGCGCGCTCATCGTCCTGCTGGCGAGTTCCTGGCGGGAGAGTCCAGAGGTGATCTGGCTCTTCGTGGTCTTCGTCGTCGGCGCCCTCGTGTTCGAGGTGACGTATGGACGCCTGAAGCGCGGGCCTTTCAAGGTGTGGGACGATATCGAGAAGGTCGTTCATCGTCTTGAGGAACTCGAGACCCACTCATAGACGAGGGCTTTCTCTTCCGCGTTGAGGTTGGCCTCCCGCGCCATGTCATCGAGGATGGAACGCCACTCGGCGGCGGTGCGGCGAGCAGGGCTGGGCAAGGCGTGGCAGCTCACGCATCGGCGGCGCGCTATGCGTTCGCCGGGATGCAGGGCGGTGCGTTCATGCGGGGACGCGGCTTGCGGGTCGGACGCGCAGGCCTGGCCGAACGCCAGCACCAACCCCAAGAGCAGCAGGGTCGAAAGGATTCCGTATCTCATCGTGGTTCTCTCATCCGTTTCTTGGTCGGTCAGAAGTACGTGGCGAAGGAGATGACCAAACGGTCGTTGTCCGCATCGGGGATGCCGTCTTCCTCGAAGAAGATCTGGTATTCGATCCGCATGACGGTCTTCTCGATGGGGCGGAAGTTGAGGCCGAACGTGAGCCGTTGAAGATCGTCGCGGAAGCCGTCTCCACGGGCGCCTCGGTCAATCGCCTGGGTGGCGGTGTCCGTGTCGATGTTTCCGAATCGGGCCACGAGCGTGAATGTCGACTCGTCGGTGAAGAAGCTCGATGTGCCGCGCCAGCTCTCCGGGAAGAAGTGGAAGGCGAGTTCGACGTAGTAGCCCTCAGCGCCATCGGGAGCGCCGGCCGCGCGCTCGGCCGGCCCGCGTTCCAGCTCGAAGCGGACGTACTCACCCTTCAGCTCGAAGGGCCCCTTCTTCACGAACCAATCGAAGGCCGCCATGACGATGTCCTGGTCGTCCTTGTCGTCGTACTTGCCCCAACCGAAGGAGAACCCGAACTCGGCGGCGTCCAAGAAAGCGAAGGAGGGGTGCACGCCGATACGGCCCAAGATCTGCTTCGAGTCGTTGTTGTCCTCACGGAAGGAGCTGCGGTTGCCCCGGAAGCCGCCACCCGGCGTCGCTGAGAAGTCGTCGTCGAAGCCGTTGGTGACGACGATGTCGTAATCGACGACCCAGTCCGCCACGTCGAAGGCGCCGTAGATGCCGATGCCCGCTTCCTGCCAGGTCGTCGGCACGATTCGACGGTCGACGAGGGGTCGGTCTTGGAGATCTTGGAGGGGCGAGTCATGCAGCGCGTTGAAGCGGGCGAACGGCATGAGCAGCGCTCCCACTTTCACGTTGAAGGTGCGGTCAATGTGGAAATGGAGTTCCGCGTACTCGACGACAATCTCGTTGTCGGAGAGGAACGACGCTTCCGCGCCACCGCCCTCGATCTCGATTTCCGCCTTGAAGGTGATGGTGTCCTCCAGGATGTCCGAGGCCACCTGAAGGACGAAGCGATGCTGGCTGAAGGTGGGGTGGGACGCGGCCTGATCGTTTCGGAAGTTGAAGTCGAAGTAGCCGCCGAGCGAGAGGGCCGAGCGGGCGCCGCCGGAGCTCTCCAGAGATTCCACGCGGTCAACCAACTCATCGAGGGTGGGACCCGCGGCGTTCTCGGCGACGCGGGCTTCCAGGTCGTGGATGCGTGCGGCGTTCTCCTCCGACTTATTCAGGCGCCGTTCGAGATCGGTGACCCGGCGAAGCAGATGGGCTTCCCGATCATGGGAGGCCTCGAGGGCTTTCTGAAACGTTTCCAGCTTCCGCAGCAGAGCAGGGGCCTCCGCGGAAACCGGTCGTTCGACTTGGCCCATGGCCTGCGGCAGGGCGAGGGAGAGGACGAGCACGAAGAGCGATAGGCGAGTCATGAGCGAGATCTCCTTCCTGTCTGCCCTGGGCCTCTTCCGCGGGCTCCAGGGGCGTCTGGAATTCTAATAACGATAATGAGAATCAGTCTCAATAGGAAAGCCAAAAGGCCGTGAGCCAGGGGCAAGGGTGTCTCCCCGGGGCGGCAGAATGGAAAAGCTGGCTCGGGGGTCCCGGGGCGGTTTGGAATCTCTGGAAGTCCTTACCCATGAAGACTTTGAAGACGTTTGTGCCCCTGGGAGTCGTGGCTTTCTTGGCGGCTTCGTTCCTGTTTCTGGACGGGTGGCCCTTCCGAAGCCCGGCGGAGGAGGTGGACAAGGGTGAGGGGGCGCCGGGCCTGAGCCGAGTCGCAAGACCGGAACAGAACGCTTCGAAGGTGGCGAAGGACGGCCCTGCGAAGGGGGCGCCGGCGCGGAAGGAGGCGAAGGCGGAGCCTCAGCGGGAAGAGGAAAAGGCTCTCAGGGCTCGCCTGCGCGGTCTCAAGAAAGATCGGGATGCCTACCGCAAAGCCTTGGGGGCGGCTCTCATGAAAGGGCGGCTGCCCGGGGATTTGCTGGCGGAATGGCGCCGGATCGTGCAGAAAGACATCTTCACCCCTCCGCCTCGTGTGGCCCACGTGAAAGTGAAAGTGCGCCCCGGCGACAACCTCACCCGCATCGCCCGCCGCGTGAAGAAGGCCCACAAAGGCAACGTGACGCCCACGCTCATTCGGCTTGTGAACGGCCTCCCCAATGATCGGATTCGGGCCGGCGCCACCTTGGCGGTCCCCACGGGCCGTCTCGCAATAGAAGTTCATAAGGAGTCGTTTCGCCTCTTCGTGACCCTGGATGGCGAGCCCATCCTGGATCGACCTGTCGGCCTCGGGAAGGAGGATTCCACCCCTGTGGGGCGGTTCACCATCCACGGCAAGACGAGAAAGCCCACCTGGACCAAGCCCGACGGGACCGTGGTCGCCTACGGGGAGCCCGGCCACATCATCGGGTCTCGGTGGATGGGATTCGCCAACGACATGGGGCGAACGGGCTATGGGATTCACGGCACTTCCGACCCGACGAGCATCGGCCGGTCGGTCAGCGAGGGTTGCATTCGCTTGAGGGCGGAGGATCTGGAGCTCCTGTTCGACCTCGTTCCGGAAGGAGCCCCCGTTCGCGTCCTGCCCTGAACCTGACGGCATGGCTGGGGGTCCGGCGTGCCGCCACTTTTGAGCCCCCCCCGTTCTGATATAGTGGCGCCCGATCCGGAGGTGGGAGTCGGACATCCCAGCTTTTCCGGTTCGCGAGGGGAGTCATCCCCGGGATTGGGATGATCTGAATCTTGTTGGAGCCCGAGGGAAGAGGGTGGGGCCCCGTGGGTCCATCCCTACCTCCTATCCGAGTCGCCACATGCTCTTCCAATACGCACACGCTCTGATCGGGTTCCTCTTCGGGATGCTCTTCGTGGCCCTGCAAGTGTTCCTCTTGGTCCGCCTGCTGGCGCCGCGGGTGAAGGAGCCCATGAAAGACTCCACCTACGAGTGCGGAGAGCCGCCCGTGGGGGACGCCTGGGTTCGCTTCGACATGCGCTTCTATACGATGGCGCTCATCTTCATCATCTTCGAAGTGGAAGCCGTGTTCCTCTTCCCCTGGGCTACGGTTTACAACGACCTGATCGCCGGGTTGCGCGCGGCCGGCACGGGCAACGTGCTCTTTCCCTTCATCGAAGTGTTCGTCTTCATTCTCGTTCTGGGCGTGGGGCTCATCTACGTGTGGAAGAAGGGTGACATGGACTGGGTGAAGGCGATGCGAGGGCAACCGAAGCAGAGTTGGCCTCCGACGGAGGGATCGACCGGGGAGCGCGACGTCGAAAAGGACGTCGCTTGAGGGATTCCATGAGTACAACCACCCCAGACATTCAAGAGATCAACTTCAACACGGACGCGGCCACCCGTGACAACGTGCTCATCACGTCGTTGGACAAGGTGCTCAATTGGACCCGACGGTCTTCGGTTTGGCCCATGACCTTCGGTCTCGCCTGCTGCGCCATCGAGATGATGGCGACCGGGGCGTCCAACTATGACATCGATCGGTTCGGTTCGGGCCCGTTCCGCGCAACACCGCGGCAAGCCGACCTCATGATCGTGGCGGGCACGGTGTCCCTCAAGATGGCGCCCCGCGTGAAGCTCCTCTTCGAGCAGATGCCGGAGCCCAAGTACGTGATCGCCATGGGGGCCTGCACCGTGTCGGGAGGGCCCTACATCAAGTACGGCTACCACGTTTTGAAGGGTGTCGATCGCCTGATCCCCGTGGACGTTTATATCCCGGGTTGTCCGCCCCGACCGGAAGCCCTTCTCGAGGGCCTGTTCCGCATCCAGGAGAAGATGAAGTTCGAACGCATCCTGGACCGTGAACGCAAGAACCTGAAACCCGCTCTCTTTGTGGACTGAGGCTGAAGCCATGAGCATGACACCCGAAGAGATCGCGAACGGCCTGAAGGAACGCTTCGGCGAGAAGATCCTCGAGACCGTTTTGGACACCCACGATCCTTACTGTCTCGTGGAGCCCCAGGCATTGGCCGACGTTGCACTCTTCTGCCGCGACGAGTTGGGTTTCAACTATCTGCGCTGCCTGAGCGGCGTGGATTACATGGACAAGAAGAAGACGACGGATGACTTGGGCGTGGTCTACCACCTGGGTGCCATTCCCGATGCCTCCCATCTTTTCTGTCTCAAGGTGCGGCTCTCCCGGGAGAACCCCGTCGTGCCCACCGTCGCGAGAATCTGGCCCACCGCGGATTGGCACGAGCGGGAGGCCTGGGATCTGGTCGGAATCGTCTTCGAAGGGCATCCCAATCTTACCCGCATCCTCTGCGCCGAGGACTGGGAGGGGCATGCCCTGCGGAAGGACTACACGTCGCCGGATACCTATCACGGCATCAAGAACAACGTCGTCTGAACGGAAGCGAATCAGGATGACCGACGCAGCCGAAATAGAACGCATCAAGGATCACGGCGACGTTCGATCCGAGGAGATGCTCCTCAACATGGGGCCCCAGCATCCCTCGACCCACGGCGTGTTCCGCGTGGTGATTCGAAGCGACGGGGAGATCATCCTCGACGCCGAATCCCACATCGGATACCTGCACCGCTGTTTCGAAAAGATCTGCGAGAGCGTCAACTACACCAAGGCGACGCCCTATACGGACCGCCTCGACTACCTCATGGCCATGGGCAACAACCTCGGGTACGCCTTGGCCGTCGAGAAGCTGCTCGGCGTCGAGGTGCCCGAGCGCGCCCAGTACATTAGGGTGATCGTCACCGAGCTCTCCCGCATCGCGTCCCACCTTCTCGCCATCGGCACCTACGGCATGGACATCGGCGCCATCACGCCGTTCCTCTACTGCTTCCGTGACCGCGAGAAGATCCTCTACATCCTCGAGACCATCTGCGGACAGCGTCTCAACTACAACTACGTGCGCATCGGCGGTGTCGCCTACGACGTCGACGACGCGATGCTGAAGATGACCCGGGAGTTCTGCGACTACTTCCTGCCGCGGGTGATGGAGTACAACGATCTTCTCACCTACAACGGCATCTTCTTGGAACGCACCGGGAACGTGGGCGTGCTTCCTGCCGACTTGGCGATCGCCTACGGCTGCACGGGGCCGGTCCTGCGCGGCTCTGGTGTGAAGCGCGATCTCCGCAAGGATGCGCCCTACGCGGTCTATGACCGCTTCGACTTCGAGATCCCGGTGGGCTCTGGCGAAGCTGGAACCGTCGGCGACTGCTTCGACCGTTACATGGTGCGCATGCGGGAGATGATCGAGAGCACGAAGATCATTCAGCAGGCCCTCGACCAGATTCCGGAAGGGGACTTCAAACATCCCAAGGTCAAGCTGAAGCCGAAGGTGCCTGCCGGCGACGCCTACACCGCCGTGGAGAACGCTCGCGGCGAGTTGGGCTTCTACCTCATCGCGGACGGCTCCGACACCGCCTTCCGACTCAAGTGCCGCAGCCCGGCCTTCTCGAATGTCTCCGTTCTGCATGAGATCAGTCGGGGGGCCATGGTTGCGGACATGGTGGCCATCATCGGCAGCTTGGACATCGTCATGGGTGAGATCGACCGATAACCATGGAAAGCTACTTCACCTTCGTATCGAGCGTCCTGGGATTCGAGCCCACCAGCCTTTTGGGTTTCGTGGGCGCGATCGCGGTCTGGGCCGTCCCCATCACCGCCTTCGTCTCCGTGGTCGGTCTCGTCAGCATCTGGTTGGAGCGGAAGATTTCCGCCCACATCCAGTGTCGCGTGGGCCCCATGGAAGTGGGCCCTCACGGGGCCCTCCAGACCCTGGCCGACGGCATCAAGTTGCTGGGCAAGGAAGACCTCGTCCCGGCCCAGGCCGACCGCATACTCTTCGGCTTGGCGCCCATGCTCGTTTTTGCCTCCACCTTCGTCGGGTTCGCCGTGATCCCCTTTTCGCAAAAGGCGGTCATCGCCGACCTCAACCTCGGCATCTTCTTCCTGGCGGCGGTGGGCTCCCTGGAGGCCATCGGAGTGGTGATGGCGGGCTGGTCTTCGAACAACAAGTGGTCGCTCTTCGGCGCCATCCGTGCGGCCACGCAGGTCGTGAGCTATGAGATCCCCCTGGGTCTTTCGCTGCTGGCCGTGGTCGTCGTGGCCGGCTCCATGAGTCTCAACGACATCACACAGGCCCAGTCGGGTTGGGTGTGGAACTGGTTTCTCTTCCGCAACCCGTTCATGTGGGCTGTGTTCCTCATCTACTTCATCGCCTCCCTGGCCGAATGCAAGCGGGCGCCCTTCGACCTCCCCGAGGCGGAATCGGAACTCGTGTCCGGCTTCCACACCGAGTACTCGGGAATGCGTTTCGCCATCTTCTTCCTGGCGGAATATGGCGCCATGTACATCGTGTCGGCCATCGCCGTCGTCCTGTTTTTCGGTGGCTGGTACACGGGCATCCCGTTCCTCGACCACATCAGCGGGAGCATCGGCGGGACGACGGGCGTCGTCGTGGAGAACCTCATCGGCGCCGGCACCATCATCGTGAAGTCCTTCCTTCTCATCTGCGTGCAGATGTGGATCCGCTGGACCCTGCCACGCATTCGCCTGGACCAGATGATGGACCTTTGTCTGAAGTACCTCTTGCCGTTCTCGTTGGTCCTCCTCGTGGCGGTGAGTCTCTGGCAGGCCTTCCAGGGGCCTATCGACGGCGGAAACTCCGTCATGGGAATGATCATGCTCGCAGCCACGGTGGCGTCTCTGATCTGGATGCGCCGTTTGGCCGGTCGCGTCTCGAAGGCTTCGGCACTCAGACGCGAACTCCCGGTCGTGAAGACCGGACTTTGAGGGGGAGGGAAGCGAGACGATGAGCACCATGAACGCCTACTTCGGAAAGATCCGCGAGGTCTCGCGCTCGATCATCATCGGCATGGGACTGACGTGGCGGTATCTCGTCAATCCGAAGGAGATCGTGACGGTTCAGTACGGATCGAAGAAATACGGTCCTCAAAAGAACTACCTGCCGCCCCGGCATCGCGGGATTCACTATCTCGAGACCGAAAAGTGCATCCAGTGCGAGATCTGCGCGAAAGCCTGCCCCGTCGATTGCATCGAAATGGAAGGTACCCGTGACGGAGATCTCGAAGGAGGCTGGCAGGGTGACAAGGTTCAGATCAGCCGCTTCGTCATCGACCTCAACAAGTGCATCTTCTGCAATCTTTGTTGCGAGCCCTGCCCGAAGAGCTGCATCCACATGGGCCAGGAGTTCGACCTGGCGGCTTACACCCGTTCCCACGGCGTCAAGAACCTGCTGACGGACAAGCCGTGGAGCCAGGCGGATGCCGAGGCGGAGGCGTGGAGGCGCGATGAGATGAAGCGCCTCGCCGAGGAGAAGAAGAAGAAGAAAGCGGCAGAGAAGGCCGCGAGGGACGCAGCCAAGAAGGCCGCTGCCGAGAAGAAGAAGCCGGACGGCGACGACACGAAGAAGTCTTGAGAGATGTCGGCCGCGGGTCGCGGCCGTGAGGGAGAGTGGGCTTTGAGCTTCCACGCCATCATATTCTGGGCCTTGGCCGCGATGACCATCGTTCCGGCGATCGGTATCGTCGTGAGCAAGAACATCGTTCACATGGCCTTTTGGTTGCTCGGGACGCTTCTGGGCGTCGCCGGCCTCTACCTCCACATGGAGGCGGATTTCCTGGGCATGACCCAGGTGTTCGTCTACATCGGAGGCATCAACGTGCTCCTGTTGTTCGGCATCATGCTGACCAATCGGGAACCGCTCTACGTCCGCGCCGCGGTCAAACGGCCGGCTATCGCCTCGGCGGTGCTGCTGGGCGTCGTCGTGGCCGTAGGCCTGATCCAGTCCTTCGGCGCCACGGAGTGGCACACCGTGAAGGATGCGGTGGCGCCGGGGCTCGCCGATGCCTCCGCGAAAGCGGTCGTCAACGGAGACGGCACCGCCGCCACGTTGGGCACCTACCTGCTCTCCGACTACATCCTCCCCTTCGAAATCGTCTCGATTCTTCTTCTCGTCGTCCTCGTGGGGGCGGCCTACATCGCGCGACGCGATCCGGAAGGAGGATCAGCCTGATGGGCGGCAACACTTTCATGGACATCGGTCTTGGCCATTACTTGGCCGTCTCGGCGATTCTTTTCGCCCTCGGTCTCATCGTGGTCATGACGCGGCGCAACGCCATCGGAATCCTCATGGGGCTCGAACTCCTCCTGAATGCCGCGGGGATCAATTTCGTGGCCTTCAATCGTTTCTCGGCGCCGGAGCGCATGGACGGGCAGATCTTCGTGATCTTCATCGTCATCCTCGCCGCCGCCGAAGCCGCGACGGCGCTCGCTCTCGTGCTGAATATCTACCACCAGATTCATACGGCCAACGTGGATGAGGCCCATCTCCTCAAGCAATGAAGCAGGGAACCGACACGATGACGCACTTCTCCACAAAGCGGACGAACTGAGCAAGAACCCATGGATCAGACGCCTATCCTCTTGGCCTTGTTGATCACGGCGCTCCCTCTCTGCGCGTTCGTGATCCAGGTCTTCTTCGGTCGCTTCTTGCCGCGGCAGGGAGATTGGTTGCCGACCTCCGCGGTCGGTGCCGGTCTCGTCATGTCCCTCTACCTGTTCTTCACGCAGGTCTTGGGTGCGCCCCATGGCATGGAACACCCGGCCTTTTGGAAGATGACCTGGCTCTCCATCGGGGAGACCAGTCCGTTCGTCGTCAACTTCGAGGTGATGATCGACAACCTCAGCATCGTCATGCTCGTCGTCGTCACCCTCGTCAGCTTCCTCGTTCACCTCTTCTCGACGGGCTACATGAAGGGCGAGGAACGCTACAACCGATTCTTCGCCTATCTGGCGCTGTTCACGTTCTCGATGCTGGGGCTCATCATCACCTCCAGCATGCTGATGCTGTTCATTTTCTGGGAATTGGTCGGCCTCTGCTCGTATCTTCTGATCGGGTTCTACTTTACGAAGGACTCGGCGGCCGCGGCCTGCAAGAAGGCCTTCCTCACCAACCGGGTGGGTGACACGGGCTTCTTCCTGGGCCTCATGATGATCGCCACGGTCGTCGGTTCATTCTCGTTTCCCGACATCTTCGACAGCGTTCGGCAGGGCATGTGGAGCCCGACGCTGCTGACGATCGCCGGGATCTGCATCTTCATGGGTGCCGTTTCCAAGTCCGCACAGTTTCCGCTGCACGTCTGGTTGCCCGACGCCATGGAAGGCCCGACGCCAGTCTCGGCCCTCATCCACGCGGCCACCATGGTCGCCGCCGGCGTCTATATGATCGTACGCATGTTCCCCTTCCTCGCCGGATGGGACGCCGAGGCCGGTCAGTCCGCCATGATGACGGGCAACTATTTCGAGAGCGACACGCTTTTCCTCATCGCCATGGTGGGAGGCTTCACGGCGATCTTCGCCGCCACCATCGCGGTCGCTCAGTACGACATCAAGAAGGTGTTGGCCTACTCGACCGTCTCCCAGCTGGGCTACATGGTGATGGGCGTGGGCGTGGGCTCTCCGGCGGCGGGCATGTATCACCTTTTCACCCATGCCATGTTCAAGGCGTGCCTGTTCCTCGGCTCCGGCTCGATCATCCTGGCGATGCACCACGAGCAGGACATGAGAAAGATGGGAGGCCTCCGGAAGAAGCTCCCCATCACTCACATCACGTTCTTGCTCGCCACCCTGGCTCTCTCCGGCGTGCCGTTCTTCTCGGGAATGATCTCGAAGGAAGCGGTCCTTACCCAGGCCTATGCCTACTGGGAGTACCACAAACACCTGAGCGGTGGGCTCGCTCTGGAGCGGTTCCTGCCGTTCCTCTTCTGTCTTGTCGCAGCCGCGTTCACGGCCTTCTACATGTTCCGGCTGGTGATCGGCATCTTCTATGGCAAGCCGCGCGATCAGCATGCCTACGACCACGCCCATGAGTCGCCGAGGACCATGACGATCCCGCTCATGGTCCTGGCCGCCATCGCAGTCATCGGGGCTGGGATCGCCGTCCCGGGCGGACCGGGCACGGACTGGTTCGAAAACCGCAACGCGCCGGAAGTCGTCGTGGGCGGAATGATGTCGAGCGAAGCCATGGTGCCCTCGACGGAAGTGAGGGAGGCCTGGGAATCCGGCGCCGCTTGGCATGATGTTCACGTCGAGGAGGTGCCGGAGACAGCGCCCCCGGCCATCAAGGAATTCCACCACGCCTACCACTTGGCCCACTGGCCCACCTTCCTGTTGGCGACGCTCTGCGGGATCTTGGGTATTGCCCTCGCCTACTGGATCTTCTTCTTCAATCGGGGGAAGGAATACGTCAAGCCCGGGGGAATCTTGGACACGTGGCGTGTTTGGCTGGTGAACCTCTATTACGTGGACGACATCTTCAAAGCCGTCCCCATCGCCTTCACCCACTGGATGGCCAGGCTCTGCGCCGCCATCGACCGCGTGGTCGTGGACTCGGTGGTCAACGGAGCGGGCATTCTCGGAATGGTGTTCGCCTGGGTGGCAGGCAAGATCGATTACTGGGCCGTGGACGGCGCCGTGCGGGGAACGGGAGAACTCGTTCTGGCCGGTGGCGAGCGAGTCCGCAGGATTCAAACGGGACGGATTCAGGACTACGTCGGACTCACCGTGTTCGGCATGACCATTGTCTTCGTCGTCGTCATGGTTTGGACGAACTGGAACTGATGGACGTCGTGCGGCACGAGGCCCGCGACAACGATCTGGAGCGCGCGGTTCGGATGACCGCCTCCTTCAGGAAGGGAACACGATGCTTTTGACCCTCGTCACCTTCATCCCGCTGATTGCAGCTTTGGTGGTGCTTTGCATCCCCAAGGAACAGAAGGACATCATCAAGTGGACGTCGATGGGCGCCGCCGTGGTGACGTTCATCATCTCCTGCCAGCTCATCATGGGCTACAGGTCGGGTGGTACGGATTCGGTCGCCGAGAAGTTCGACGGCCAGATTCAATCCGTCATCGATGACAACGTGGCCGACACCGCCTTGAAGGCGAGTTTCCAAAAGGGCGTTCAGGCCATCGAGGCCGACAATGTCGACGACGCGGTCGGCGCGGACCGGGGGCCCGTGCATTACGCCGAGGTCGCGGGGATCGACCTGAAATCGCTCGACGCCGCGCAGTCCAAGGCCTGGCACGAGACCTGGGAACTGTCGATGGCCAAGGGCGCGGCGGCGAGCGAGCACATCCGCTTCGTCGAGTTCGGTCATTGGATCGACGGGTTCAATATTCGCTACTTCATGGGCGGCGACGGCCTTTCCCTGCCGCTCATCTGGTTGACGGCGCTGCTCAGCGTCCTGTGCCTCGCTTACTCGTGGAACATCACCAAAGCGACGAAGGCCTATTTCGCCCTGTTCCTCATCCTCGAGACGGGACTGATGGGGGTCTTCTTGGCCCTCGACTTCTTCCTGTTTTACGTGTTCTGGGAAATCGTCCTGTTGCCGATGTACTTCCTCATCGGATTCTGGGGGGGACCGCGCCGCATCTACGCCTCGATCAAGTTCTTCATCTACACCTTGGTCGGGTCGGTTCTCATGCTGATCTGCATGTTGGCCCTCTACTTCCACAACGGCTTCGACACCTTCAACATCCTGACGCTGATGGAAGCGGCTCCAGGCTTCTCGCAGACCATGCAGATGTGGATGTTCTTCGGGCTGTTCATCGCTTTCGCAATCAAGGTGCCGATCTTCCCGTTCCATACCTGGCTTCCCGACGCCCACGTTCAGGCGCCGACGGCGGCCTCCGTCATCCTGGCGGGCGTTCTTTTGAAGATGGGCGGCTACGGGATCTTCCGCTTCAACCTGGGGCTCTGCCCGGACGCCATGACCGGGGCCATCCAGTTGCCGATGTGGTTGGGCGGCAACTTCATCATGTTCATGGCCATCTTAGGGGTGATCAACATCGTCTACGGCGCGCTGTGCGCCATGGCCCAGAAGGACTTCAAGAGCATGGTGGCGTATTCGTCCATCAGCCACATGGGCTACGTCCTGCTGGGTCTTGCGGCGATGACCGACGCGGGCGTCCAAGGCGCCGTGCTCCAGATGTTCAATCATGGTTTGAGTTCGGCCATGATGTTCCTCATCGTCGGCGTGATCTACGAGCGGGCCCACCACCGCAACCTGAACAAATTCGGCGGCATCGGCGCGCAGATGCCCTACTACACGGGTTTGGCGACGATCGGGTTCTTCGCTTCCCTGGGTCTTCCTGGCCTCAACGGATTCATTTCCGAAGCTCTCGTGTTCATGGGAGCGTGGAATTCCCATACGGCCTCGCCGGCGGTGGGCGTGTTCGGACTTCCGACATGGATCGTCTTCCTCGCCTTGCCTGGCATCGTGCTCACCGCGGCCTACATCCTCTGGGCCGTCCAGCGCGTCTTCATGGGTCCGCTGAAGAGCGAGACCTACAAGACCTTCAAGGATCTGAGTTTCCGGGAGGTCTTCGTCCTCGCGCCCTTGGGGCTTCTCTGTATCGTTTTCGGGGTCTGGCCGCAGCTCATCCTGGGATTCATGAACGACACCTTGAATACCCTGGTCAGCTCGGTCATCGCAGTGGCCGGTAACTGATGATGTTCTTCGCACTCAGCAAACAGGCTGGCCAGATCGCGGTGACCAACGCCGACGTCCAGGAGAAATTTCCGGGACTCGTGCAGGAGATCACCTCCAACCTCGGGGCCTTTCTGCCCGAGTTGATTCTGGCCGTGGGCGTCATGTGGGTGATCATGGCGGACCTCTTCACCCGTCGCGAGCGCTCCCGGAGGATGGGGTTCCACGCCTTCGCGTTCGTGGCCGTGGCGCTCGTGTCGGTCATCTGCCACGGGTTCTCAGGCGACCAAGAGCTCTTCCGCGGCATGATCGTCGATGACGGCTTCGGTGCCTTCTTCAAGGTCCTCCTTCTCGTCGGCACGTTGATCTGCATTCCCATGGTCATGATGACCAGGTCCTTCGACGGTCGCCGCATGGGCGAGTTCTACGGGCTGCTCTTGGGAAGCGTGCTGGGCATGTTCCTCATGGTCACGGCGAAGAATATGATCATGTTCTTCCTCGGGATCGAGTTCGCGAGCTACACGTCCTACCTCCTGACCGGCTACCTCAAGGGAGACCGGCGAGGCGCCGAGGGCGCACTGAAATACGTCATCTACGGGTCCGTGGCGTCCGGGGCGATGGCCTACGGCCTTTCCCTGCTTTACGGATTGACCGGCAGTTTGGACATGGCCGATGTGGCGCAGGGACTCATCGTGAGCCGTACCACCGATGTCACGGTGCTGATTGCGGGCCTGCTCTGTTTTGCGGGCTTCGGCTACAAGATCGCCGCCTTCCCGATGCACTTCTGGTCACCGGATGTCTACGAAGGAGCTCCGATCCCGTTCACCGCATTCCTTTCTGTGATCTCCAAGGCGGCGGGCTTCGCCGTACTCCTCCGGTTCGCGGAGGGGATGGTGGGGACCGGCAATTGGGAACTGACGCTTTCGAACGGTGACGTCGTGGGCGTGGACTGGCCTCTCGTGGTCGGAGTGATCTCGGCGCTCACCATGACCGTCGGCAATTTCGCGGCGCTCTTCCAGCGGAATCTGAAACGTCTTCTCGCATACTCGAGCATCGCTCACGCGGGCTATCTACTCATGGGTATCGCCGCTCTGGCGCCGGGCGCGGAGAATGCCATTCCGGGTTGGCAGGCGATTCTCTTCTACCTGGTCGCTTACTTGTTCATGAATCTGGGCGCCTTCCTCGTGGTGTCCATCATCGCCGAGAAGACAGGGCGAGAAACTCTCGACGCCTATCGAGGCCTCGGCTCCCGCAGTGCACTTCTCTCGGTGGCCCTCGGTATCTTCCTGATCTCGCTCATCGGACTGCCTCCCACGGGTGGATTCACGGGAAAGGTGCAGCTGATCAAGGCCGTCGTCGACGATGGTCAGATCTGGTTGGCGCTCGTCGCGGTGGTGAATACCGTGGTATCGGTCTACTACTACGCGCGCATCATTCGTTTGATGTTCCTGGAGGAGTCGGACGATACCTCGAAGGTGCCCTTGAGTGCGCCTGTGAGCGCTTTCGTCGTTCTGATGATCGTTCCGGTCCTCTGGCTGGGCGTGTTCTTCGGATCGACAGTGGACTTCATTCGGGATCTGACCCTCACCCTCGGTTGAGGCGGACGGAGACTCAGAAGACATGATCGCCAACGACGTCATAGAAACCATGCACGCCGCCATGACCGTGGAGGCGCGTTCGGTTCTCAACTATGTCCTCCACAATACGTGGCCCACCGTGATCGATGGGCGCGACGAGGCGGCCATGCAGCTGTTCAAGGACGCCTGGGCTGAAGAAGAGCCTTTTCTCGCGCGCTTGGTGGTCATGATCGAGGAGTTGGGCGGCGACCCCACGCCGGAGGCGGCTTTCCGATTCGCGCCCTCCCGTCTGAATTTCTCCGTGGCCCATCACCTGCTGGGTGTGGTTCCGCCTCTCATCCAAGACGAGATCGACGTCCTCGGGCAGTTCGCAGAGGAGGTGGCTGGGGCGGCCCCATTGGGCAAGCTTCTCCGCGAGCTCATCGCGGTGAAGACGCGATGGATGGACGCGATGGTGGAGGCTCACGAGAAGAACGAGGAAGCCAAGCGGCAGGAGCGCGAGAGCGGTGCGCAGGCGGCCGCCGCCTCGGGTGCGGGAGCGGGCAGCGACGATCCGATGTCCTTCCGCGACGCGGACATGGAGTTGGAAGATCGGATGGCGCGGGTCGAGAATCAGCCCTTGGACATGAAACTTTGGGCCGCCATGGCTCAGACGGACTGCACGGCCTGTGGCTACGACTGCGAGGGCTACGCGAAAGCGCTGGCGTCCGGCGAGGAGAAAGACCCCAACAAGTGCGTCCCCGGCGAGGAGGACACCGCCAACATGGTCAAGAAGCTTCTCGGCAACTCCTGACCAC
>DRQF01000081.1 GCA_011369445.1 Planctomycetota bacterium
ACCTGCTTCGTCTCGAGAGTCGTCCAAGCCTCCTTCTCGCCGGAACCTTCGGGGACGACGAGAACCGTCACTCCTCCAAAATCCGCGGGGGCCACGGGCAGGGCCTTTCCGTCCATCAGATCCTCGGGATGCACGGAAAGGGACCACTTCTTGCCGTCGACGGCTTTCGCCTCCCGGGACCCCAAGATCGTGACGCGGTGCTTGGCGGCGGCGAAGCCGCGGGCTTGCAGGGTGGCCCAAGCCCGCGCTCGTGGCGAGTCCGAGTCAAGCACGATGACGTCGAGCGGGCTGTCGGCCTCCCAGCCGCCGATCCCTTCCAGCCCGAGAGCGTCGCGAACGCCTGACTCCATGAAGAAAACGTCGTCCTCGTCCACCGGCAAGACCTGAGTGTCCTGCACTCCGAGCTCGGCGAAGTCCGTCGCGACTTTCTCGGCATCCCCCGCGTCACCCCGTATCCGCAGCGTCACGCTCCGGGTTTGCGGGGCCTCCTCTCCCAAGGCCTGTTGAAGCACCTGCCCCAGGGGACGCGGCGTGAAGGCCACATACGAGGCTTCGAAACGGCGGGGCGAGCGCGCCGCCATGATCGCGACCGCACCCCCTTCCGCCTCGCCGGCCACACAGATGCGATTCCCATCCACGGGATAGTGGCGTCGCAGGAACTCCACGAGACGGTCCAATCCGTATGTCACTTCGCCCATGTCATCCCGAAAACGGCCGGGACCGGTCCAGAATCCCCCCCAGGCGAGATCCGCCGCCTCGCGCCCCAGAGGGCCTTCCACGCAGGCCACGATGGCTTCGTCACCGAGAGCCGCCTTCCAGTAGGCCTCCGCGTCCTTCCCCCGACTGCCCGCCCGCGGGAGCCAGACGAGAAGCGGCAGGGGCTCCCCTTTCGTCGCGGACTCGGGCACGACCAATCGGAACCTCAACTCCTTGGGCACGGCCACCGCATCTGTTCCGGAGGAGCGTCCACGGGCCACGACCAAGGCCCGCACCTCGTAGTTGGCGCGCTCGGGGTTGGGATCCCGCAGCGGGCCCAGCAGATCGAAGGCCGGCTCCACCTCGATGATGCTGACGTCGGCATCCGGCTTGCGCCGCATCACCTGATCGGCCGTTCCCAGTCCATAGGCGACGTGAAAGCCCCCGACAACGTGGACGACCGAAAACCCCGGATGCGCCTTCAGAGCGCGGGTGATCGACTCCGCCATCGTGTTGTCCCAGATATTCTGGCCGTCGTAGAGGCGTTCTTCGGGCGTCCTGGGTCCCCGGCCCATTCCATGCCCCCGAACGGCTCGGTCGACCTTTTCCCAATACTCCGCGCGCCCGGGAAAGAACACCTCGGCGACCCAACGGCGATCCTTCTCGGAGAGGGCGTCCAAGGCCTTCTCCTTCCCCATCGCCAGCTTGAAGAGCAACCTCCTCGGAGCATTGGCCGCCACGACGAGGAGTCCTCGGCGGCGCGCGACTTCGAGGAGCGGACGATAGCCCGTCCAATGGTTGTCCCACGGGTCGGCTCGTTCGAGAAACGTGGCTTCGTCGATCCTCCCCGCCAGAAAGTCATCGAGAGCCTGTTGCTCATCCCGCTCGAACATCTCCATGGAGAGGATGACCCGGTTTTCTCGTGCTTCGGCCAGCGCGTCGAGGACGGCGGCTTCGAACATGTGAGTCGACTCGTCGAGATGGGTTTCCCCCAGGAAGACCACGTCTTTGTCCGTGACCGCCCGGATGAGAGCCGCGAATGGGATCTCTTTACCCTGAGCATCGTCGTGAATGCGAACCCGCTCTTCGACGTCGGAAAGCTTCCAACCGTTCTGAGCCTGGACGGCGATCGCTGTGAGCGTCAAGCAGAGCGAGACGAGGACGAATTGAACCTTGTTCACGAGTGAGTTTCCTGTGTTTTGGAGAGTGGAGCAATGAACCGCGAGAAACCTTGCGGCGAGTCAGATCACGGCTTCCGGGCAAGAACGAGCTCGACCTCAGCGCTTCGGCCCGCTGGAACTTGGACGACTTGGCCCTGGGTTCGAAGCCATTCATTCGTATCCCGCCCACTGACGGGAAACACCGCGGAAACCCGATAGGCACCGGGGGGAAGGGCCGAGAAACGAAACGTTCCATCCGGCTCCGACCAACAGCGGGCAACGGCGCTCTCCATGGCAAAAAGGAGGCCCATCCCTCCCGAGGGAATCTCGCCCCCCTTTGTGACGATCACAGAAGCGCCGGCTGCGGGCCGGCCGCCTCCCCAGGACACACGGCCCAGGATCCCACCCTCGACGGGGAGTCGAATCTCCAGGCCCTTCAGGGGCACCCCCTCCTGCAGAACGCAGCTGGTCTCACCGGACCGGTGCTCGGGATGGTCCGCCTTCAAATCGAACTCCCCGGCGCCGAGCCCTTGGACGACGAACCGTCCCTGATCGTCAGCGGTCGCCCTGATCCGATCGGGAGCCCGCGCGGGCGCCTTCCCGTTGAGAGGATCCATGGCGGAAAGGTCGCCTCGCAGAAGCGCCAACTCCACACCGCGACCGCGCTCTTCTTGCCCCTTGCGTTGAACGATGATCTGGGCCCCGCCCACCGGATGTCCATCGAAGGTGACGACGCGACCGCTCAAAGGGACTTCCCGAGGGAGCTCGACGTCCACGGGTCGAAGAACGCCGGATTGAATGCCCGCGACATCGACAATCCGTGTTGCATGGCCCTTGGCTTTGACGACGAGGGTGACACGGGGCTGCGTGAGACCGGCAACGAGCAGGACGCCTTCCCCCACCTGAACGCGCTCCTGTTCCCAGGCTTCATTCCGCTTCAAGATTCGAACTGGCATCCGATCGGCCGTTCTCGGATTCACGACCGACACCTGAGGATTCTGGAGAAGCCTCCCGCCATCCCCTCGCACGGAGACGAGCAGGCGACCGGCGGGGTGGATCCGAATCACGAATTCTTCCGCACCGGCATCGATCGTGGGGTCCGTCGGAGTGAAGTAGCCGGGCGCCTTCATCTTCACGAGGTAGGGACGGCGAGCCAGATCCTTCAGAAGAAGAGTTCCATCCGTGTCCGTCTTTCCTTTGCGGTGGATCAGCTCGTCCAACACGGAATCCTCGGGGCGCCAGTTCGCGGCGAACAGTTCGATTTCGGCTCCTGGAACGGGTTGGCCTGTACTGTCCGAGATGACCTGAAGACGAAGCGTCTTGCCACGTTTCATCGTGAGTTCGACGAAGGCCGTCGCCGCGGACGACTCGAGGAGAACTTCCCCGATCCCCACACTCAGAAAACCCTTCTTGTCCGCCCTGAGGGCCAGTCTTCCATAGGGGAGACCGTGGATGAGAAACTCTCCGTTGGCATCGCTGAGCGCCTCGCGCGCTTGCCCCGCGTCCAATCCACGACGAAATAGGGCCGACTGGCCTCGACCTGTTTGAACGCCCCGAGGCGCCGCCGTGATCCTGGCGTCGGGCAACGGATTCCCTTCTTCGTCCAGAACCACGCCCTGGATCTCTCCGCCCTCGCCCAGAATGACCGTCCCCAAGTCCACATTGCGTCGGCCGGTGGAGAGGACTGCGACCTGTTTGGGTGCGAATCCCTCGGCACGCACCGTCAGGACGCCCTCGAGAGCCCTCGGTGGGAGCGACAAGCGGACTCGCCCATCCGCGGCGATCTCGCCGCGGAGCTCCTTGGGAAGCCCACCCCGTCCACGCTCGGGTTCCAAATCCCTTCGCCAACTCAAAAGGACCTCGCCATGCGAGACTCCGCGGCCCTCCCTGTCCGTGACGTGCGCCGTAAGACTCACATGGATCACACGCCGCGAAGGCAAACTCCCGGATTCCGGGGAGGGAGCCTCGGACACCGCGCCGCCCCCCCCGAGGGAATCGGCTTCGTCTTCCGCGAAAAACATGACAGCGACACCCGTGAGGGCAGCTGCGATCAGAATTCCGGCAATGACGTATCGCATGGAGAACACCTTGCGAGAAAGATTAGATTCCGGCCCTTCAGAGTCTATAGTCTATAGACGGAGATTGCCCATGAACACTCGCTTTCGACGGATAACGCTTTCCCTGACCCTCGTTCTCTTCGCCACCGGGAGCAGGGCCGCGGCCCAGGATTATCAAACCCACTGGAAGCGCGCTCAGAAAGCGATGGAGGCCATGAAGTTGGAGGAGGCGAAACGCGCTCTCCGCTCGGCCTTGGAGTCTCTGGGCTCCCCCCCGAAGTCCCTCGAGAAAGCCGAACGGATTCACGCACTTTTGTCCAGCGTCTGCGAGGGCACTTCCCAGGTGGCGGAAGCCCTGACACATCAGGAAGAGCGGCTCAGACTCATGGAGCGGCGGCTCGGCGCGAAGCATCCGGACCTCATGCCAGCATTGGAGTCGGCAGCGCGACTCAACCGAAAACTCGGCCGGATTCCGGCGGCCCTGAAACAGCTGGAACGTGCGAGGGCCCTCGCGGAAGAACTCCCGCCCAAATCGAGGGCCCCGGCCCTTGAGCGTATCTACTCCGAGTTGGTTCGGTGCCGAGAACTCGCCGGGGACTTCGATGGCCTCTTTGAACCCCTCGAGGCATGGATTGCCCTCATTCGCCAGCAGCGTGGCCCCGATCACCCGGACCTGGTCTATCCGCTGACGCTCCAGGCACGAGCTCTCGCGACCCTCAAGCGTTTTGAAGAGTCCGTTTCCGTCTACAAGGAATGGATCCGACTCCAGAGACTTGTATGGAAAGGAGACCACGCCGGCCTGGCCAGACCCCTGGAGTTGCTCTCGTTCGCTCTTCTTCAACTTGATCGACTCGACGAGGCTTCGAAGGTGTGTGACGAATGGCGGGGGTTGCTGGATCGGGTGATGAAAGACCATCCCGAAATCCCCCGTGTGCTCGCCCGCCGCGCCGACATTGCGGAGAAACGGGGAAGGACGGATGAGGTCGTCAAGTACCTCGCGGAGGCCGTCCAGCGCAGCCAGAACAACACCGCGTGGAGAGGTTCGCG
>DRQF01000082.1 GCA_011369445.1 Planctomycetota bacterium
AGCGGCACCCCGGGCGCCCCCGTTGTTTTCACCTCTCTGGAAGACGACTCGGCAGGAGGCGACACCAATCACGACGGGACCGCCACCCTCCCCGCGCCGGACCATTGGCGGGGGGTGATGTTGCAGTCCGGTTCGGCCTCCAGTACCCTCGTCGATACCCACGTCCGCTATGCCGGGCGATTGCAACTCCCCGGCATCCGTGTCGCGGACGACGTGACACTCCGGTCCTGTACGGTCCTGTCTTGCAACTCTGACGGGATCCAACTGACCGGAAGCGCACGACCAATCATCGAGGACTGTCTCGTGGACTCCTGTGGGCAAGTTGCGTATGCGGACTGCGAATGGGGAGCCCTTTCGGGCTTCGCGAACAATCAGGCGGTCAACAACGGGGGCAACTACGTCAGCGTTTCCTCCGGTGCCGTCGGCGTCGATGACAGAGTGTTCGCCCATTCCGCCCCCCATGGCGTGGTGGTCGTAACCGCGAATCCGTCCTTCACCGCGACGAGTTCCCTCATCCTGGAGGCGGGTGTCATCGTCAAGATGAGCTTCGATCGACAATTCAGTGTCCTGAACGGTCGCTTCGAGGCCAGGGGGACGTCGTTTGCTCCCGTCGTGATGACATCCTTCGTCGACGACGACTTCGGTGGGGACTCCAACAACAACGGCGCCTCGTCGGTGGCCGGCGACTACTGGCGTGGCCTGTCGGTGGGCTTGGGGGCGCTCCCATCGAAGCTCGATCATCTATGGATTCGAGGTGCCGGTCGGTTGGGGAGGCCCGGCTGCAGCATCGACAATGCAGGTGTCCAGGCCACGGCGCTTCGCGCCGACCACTGCAACGACGAGGGCATCCAGGTGTCCGACCTGGCGGGGGATGCGGAGAATTGGATCGCCGATCACTGTGCCAAAGGCATCGTTCTCAGTGCCGGGACATGGAACCTCGTCCACGCGACCGTGGCCGACTGCTCCGTGGCGGGCCTCACGGGGACGGGCTGGACCGGCTCGGTCCTCAATACCATCGCATGGAACAACGCTTCGAATTACGTAGGCATCGCCGATAGCCAGCTTGTGAATTCGAATGGTTCTGCCACGGCGGCGGGCATGAACGGAAACCTCGACCTGGATCCTCTCTTCGTCGACCCGGCGACAGGTGATTACCACCTTCAGGCGATGTCCCCCTGCCTCGGAATGGCGGATGTCACGACGGCGCACGCCACGCTGGTTGACTGGGACGAGGGCTCGCGCCTCGCTGACGACGATCTATCGGGTAACGTCCTTCCCGACATGGGGGCGTTCGAAAGGATCACGTGGCATCTCGACGTCCAGGGGGCCCCGTCACTCGGATCGACGATGACGTTCACGCTGGCCGGCTCCGCCACCGGGTTCGGGCTTTTGCTCGTCGACTTCGCAAGCGCCTCCCATGAGTTTTTTCCCGACTACGGCTACCTGCTGATCGGCCTCTCCAGTCAGGTGAGCATTGCGGCAACTTTGACGGCAAACCTCCCCTTCCCCGCAGTGATCCCGAACATTCCCACGTTGGTTGGCTTCCCGTTCGAGGTCCAGGGCATCGTCCTTCTCTCTTCCGATCCCAGCCGGGGGAATTTCACGCAACGATACCGAGGCAAGGTCTCTCCCTGACACCCCCACAGCCCGGCCGCCCCTGAACTCATTCTCGGGGGCGGCCGGGATTTCTTTGACTTGGGGGAAGCCGTGCCGATACCCTCGGGCCATGGCCTTCGAGAACTCGACGCACATCAGCCTCTTGGAGAGAATCCGCACGACAAGCGACGACGATGCGTGGCACGACTTCTTCCATCGTTACATCGATCTCATTCGCGCGGTTGCGAGGCGACAGGGGATGCAGCCTGTGGATGCCGACGACGTCGCGCAGGAAGTCCTCGTCGCGGTCCATGAGGCCATCAAGGAGGGCCGCTACAGTCCCGGCAAGGGACGATTCCGCGGTTACCTGAAGACGATCACGCTCCGAACGATTTGGAGACACAAACGACGCAACGGTGGAATCGAAAGCGACCCTGACGTTGAGGAGCGGGCCCATGACCCGGAGATCGAAGAGCTGTGGGAAGCCCAGTGGCATCAGTACCACCTTCGGCTCGCCATGAACGCGGTCCGCGCCGAGTTCCAATCGACCGAGGTCGAGGTCTTCCAGATGTTGACCGTTCAGGGGCGCCCGAATGCCGACGTCTCCAAGGAAACGGGTCTCCCGCTGCAACGTATCTATCACATCAAGTCCCGGATTCTCACGCGGCTGAAGGAGCTGATCCGACGGCAGGTAGCCGAGGAGGGCTGAACGATGGACCCGGCTGAGTCAACCCGCCGCGAAGACTGGTTCGAGGACGACACCACGCTCCTGAAGGAGCTGAATGAGTGCTATCGGCACGCCGCGTCCACGCCAGTGATTCCGGGCTACATCCACCTGCTGGAAATCGCTCGCGGTGGCCAGGGAGTCATCTACAAGGCCGAGCAGAGCTCCACGCGGCGTGACGTCGCCATCAAGCTTCTCAACGAAACTCCTGGATCGAGTGCGGCAGCGTTCCGGCGATTCCAACGTGAAGTGGATCTCGTCGCGTCGCTCCGCCATCCCTCAATCGTCACACTGCACGACGGAGGGACCACGCCTGACGGCCGTCCCTACCTCGTCATGGAGTACGTCCGTGGCGTGCGGTTGGACCAATGCCCAGCCTTCAAACGAGCAAGTCTCTCGCCAGGCGAACCTGCGGCCACCAGGAGCGTGGTAGCGTTGCTGTTGGATGTCGTTCGCGCCGTCGCCTACGCCCATCAACGTGGCGTCATTCACAGGGATCTCAAACCGGCGAACATTCTGGTCGACGTCGAGGGGAAGCCTCGCGTTCTCGACTTCGGGCTCGCCAGTTTCACTCCCGACGGCGAGTACGCCGACCGCACGAAGAGTCTCGGCGGATTCTTCGTGGGAACCCTGCCCTGGGCCAGCCCGGAGCAGGCCCGTGGGGAGGACGTCGACGTGCGCACCGATGTCTATGCCCTGGGCGTCATTCTCTACGAAGCTCTGGCTGGATGCCGCCCCTACGAACTCCCCAACGACTTCTCCGCCGCCCTGGCGATCGTCTGCGATCCGAAACCTAGGCGCCTTGCTGCCGCCCTGCCCGGCGTCGACGCGGACCTGGACGCCATCGCCATGCGTTGCCTCGCGCCTGAACCGGAACGACGCTACCAGAGCGCTCTCGAATTGCAGCGCGACCTCGAACGCTATCTGGCGGGCGAGCCTATCGAAGCCCGCCGCGACAGCGCCTGGTATCTTCTCTCTCGTCGCCTGAAACGCTCTCGCCGCGTGATCGCCGGGGCCGCCGTCGTCGTGCTGCTGCTCACCGGGTCTCTCGCGTTCTCGCTTTTCGCCCTCCGATCGGCACGAGCAGCCCACGAGAGCGAACGCAAAAAGGGAGTTCGACTGCGCGATGCCCTCCACTGGGTCGTCGACATGATCGAAAGGGTCGACCCCGACAAGGAAGGCGAGAACGCCCGGCTCGTCGATCTGCTCGTCGCCCAGAGCCCGCGCATCGACGAGGCGTTCCCCGATGACCCCGAGGATCGAATCCTCATCCGAGGGGCGTTCGCGAAGACCTTCGAGAAATTGGGGCGGTACGACGAAGCCCATGGGGAGCTCCAAGAACTCCAGAAGGATCTCGTCGCACGGGAGGGTGAAAACTCACGCGACGTGCTCATCGGGCGAGCCAATCTCGCACGCGTCGATTTCTATCGACGTCGTGACGCGAGCGTCATCCCCAGCGTCGAGGGGCTCTGCGATAAGCTGGCACGAGCACTCGGCGAGAACGATGCGGAGACCATTAAGGCGCGACACATGTTGGCCATCATGTACCGCGCCGCGGGTCGGAGCGACGAGGCCACTCGGATCTGGGAGGACCTGATGAAGCGGGTTCCCGAAGAGTCCGACCCGTCTTTGCGGGCCGGATTCGAGGAAGCTCTTGCCTCAACCCTGTCGGCGGAAGGCGAGCTCGCCAAGGCCATTCGCATGCAGCGAAAAGTCATTGACACGTACCGGTCCGTCCATGGTGCGAACCACACGAGAACCCTCTCCGCCGAAGGCGATCTGGCGTACTACCTCGTTGTGAATCGTCAGTTCGACGAGGCCAAGAAACTCTATGAGCGCATCGAGCCCATGGCGATCGAGCGACTCGGCCCCACCCATCCCATCAGCATCATGATCTTGGAGAACCACGCGAAGCTGATTCAAGACATGGGGGACCTCGAAACCGCCGCATCGCTCTTCGAGCGGGTGTTGGACGCGCGCAAGAAGCGATTCGGCCCAGAACACCCTCGAACACTCGTCACGATGTCCAACCTTGCCATGGTGAAAAGCCGTATCGGGGACATCGCCGCGTCGAACGAGGTCTTCCGCCAACTGCTCGAGATCCAGCGGAAGATTGCCCCCAAGGACTCCTTCGACCTGATCAATGCCTTGAACAGCTACGGGTCCGGGCTCTGCCTGCTCGGTCGGGCGAATGAGGCTCTCCCCTACCATCTCGAGGCCGTCGAGAAAGCGGATCGCGTCCTGGGCCGCGATAACCCCAGCGACGCGGCTTTCCGCATGATGCTCGGCAACTGCCTCTACAAGCTCGGGCGCCTGGACGAGGCCGAGACGACCACCCAAGGCGCTCTGGACGTCATGACCAAGAAGCTCGGCCCCGACCACCCCAACACCAAGGCCGCACGGAGCCTCCTCGAACGAATCGCCGCGCAGCGAGCCAAACTTTCTTCGCCGTCGAAGTGAACTGGCCTCCGGGCTTCTCGGCCACAAAGATTCGCCACGGCAATCCAGGTTGGCCGTGACGGAGTCGAACCTCAAAGCAGGCGAATCTCATGGGCGTCGCTCGCCGTCACCGGCGCCATCGGGTTCCCTGTTGCCAGGAGAGCCTGCAGTATGAGACTCGTTCCTGCGAACCCACCCGAATAACCGAAGAAGACTTGGATTCCGGCGGGCAAGAGCACCGGACTCGTTCCGAACAGAGAAAGTGGCGCGATCACGAAGGGGGCGTTCGACGGCGAGGTCGGATCCACCCAAACGACTGGAAACCCCGGAAAGTTGGGCGCAGCTGCACCCGTGTTGAAAAACTGTCCGACCAACGTGGGAAGGGTGTAGTCCAAGGAGTGATCCGGAGAGTCGATACGAATTCCAAGAACATCGCCGATTGCCAATGTCTTCACATCAAAGCCAGGCCCAGAACTGAAGAGGGGCGTCTGCGTTGGAGCCGAGAACGACGTTGTCGAGAGACGAAGAGCCGGGCTGTTACCAGGATAAGTCCCGATGGACGGAATGGTGTTCCGGTGCGTATGGACCTGGTTCGTGAACTGGCAGCCAAAGACCAGATCCATGTCGCTATCGACGTCAATGTCGAGAGCCGCCACCGCCGTCGACACGCTGCAGCCAGCGCCGCCAGCGATTCCCGAAGGCAACGCCCCGGTCGGCGTCGGGGCGCCCGTGGCGAAGTTTCCACCCCCGAGGTTGACATGGAGGGTGGCGCTCATGCTCTGGCTGTTGATGGAATTCGACGTCACGAGGTCGAGATCCCCGTCAGCATCAAGATCCACCACGACGACGTCATTCGGAAGTCCCAGCCCCTGATTCCCACCCGGTGCATCGAGGGAAATCGAAGAGAAGAGAAACCCGCCTGCATTCTGGAGAATCGTCACCTCGTCGCCAGCCTTGTTCGTAACGACGATCTCCGGGAGGCCGTTTCCGTCCAGATCTCCCGAAGCAATGCGCCGGACGTTCCCCGACGTGGTAGAGGAAAAGGAGCCGATGAGTGCCAGACTGGCTGTCGCCGCGTTCTGGTTTTCGATCACATCCACAGTACTTTGACCTGACGTGCTCGTGCCGAAAGATCTTCGACACCCCGCGATATCCAGGTCTCCATCGCCGTCCAAGTCCCTGATCTCGACATCCTGCCCGCGGAAATAGCTCGTGATCGATGCATGGGGGGACGAAGGCGATGGAAATGGGACCGTCTGCGCCGGAGAAAACTGATTCAGATGAACATCGAGCTTGTGGTCGGGAGAGGTGGCCGCGAGAGCCAGGTCCGCGCGTCCGTCGCCATTCAGGTCGCCAAGGGCAAAGTGCAAGGTTCCCCCGGGAAAACCCGCTGAGGAAACGCCTGCTCCGAACTGCCCGGTCCCGTTATTGAAGTACGCCCAAAGTGTGGACGCGCCGATCTGGCGATCAAGGCTCACGATGTCCAGGTCTCCGTCCCCGTCAAGGTCGCCCAACTCAACGTGGCAAGAAGGTGCGGACCCGGGCAACGGGACTTGGATCGGACAACTCGCGCCCAGAGTGCCCCCCCATGCCCCCGTCGCCCCCACGAGGATCACGATTCCCCCTGATGTCCCGCAGACGACGTCTGACACTCCATCCCCGGTCACGTCTCCCGTCGCCATCGACCGGACATCCCCCGATGTGGTGCAGGCCACGGACATGGCGAAATGCGTGCCGAGCTGGGCAACGACCTCGTGGACCGGGAGGAAAGAGAAGAGCACGAGAAAGATCACCTGACGGAATCGCATTGAAAGACTCCTGATCTTGAGCCGGGAAGAGGAGGCTATTTGGCGCTCGGGGGCAAAACCGGAGGGAGAGAAAACGGGGCGGCCAACGGGGTGGCCGCCCCGTCACGTGAATTCAAAAGATCACATCGATCGCATCCGTGGCCAAGTAGTTCGAGGGGCTGATCGCGGTCGGCACCACAGTCACGGCCTGCAGGACGATATGGAGCGGGACACCCAGGGTGCTGGGGGGAAGGGCCCACACGAAATGGTTTCCCTGGGGCAGGATGGGAACGGCCGCGAACAGGGGCGGCGTGGGCCCCACGAGCAAAGCGGTGGGCCCCTGTCCGGCTCCCACCCACACATCCGACGTGAAGAACGTCGGAGCCGTCGGGGCGGAGAATCGAAAATCCGCGAGCAGGAAAAAGGGACTGCCCTGAACCCCCACGAGCGGTGAACTCACCGACACGAACAGCGAATCGTTGGGGCTAGCGTTGAGGGTACTGGATTGCGGACTTGAAGCCGGGGCATTGATACCCACCTCGAGGACGAGTGCCCCCCCCGGGGTACCGGGGTAAGTCTGGGCCGCCGCGGGCGCGGCCACTGCCAGCGCCACAACAGCGATGCGAAGCAAATGAATCATCGAAGAATCTCCTTTCTTCCGGAGGTCAGAATCGGATCTCGTGGCCATCGCTCAGCATCACGTTGGGGACGACCGTCGCGAGTGGCGTAAGAACGAGCGCCTGAACGAGGATGCTGTTCCCGGCGAGCCCAAGCGGCGTCGTGAAAGCAAACTGGTTGGGGCCAGGCTGAACCAGTGGTGAAAGGCTGACCAAGGTCCCCGCCGGCGGCCCCACGAGTGCCAAGGTGACGGGCATCGATCCGACCCAGATGGGCCCCGGAATGGGTGCATTACATGGAAAGCTGGAGGGGTTCGTCGGGAAGAAGTCCGCCACGATGAAGAAAGGACGATTGACCACGGTTCCCATGGGCGAGGAAACTTCAAAGAGAAGCGTGCTTCCGGCCGGAGCCGTCTTGATCGTCTGACCGGGTCCGGTGGTCGCCGGGCCGTTCACTCCAGTCGCGAGAACGAAGTCTTCCTGCGTCCC
>DRQF01000083.1 GCA_011369445.1 Planctomycetota bacterium
ACATGGAGGAGATCCGTAGAAGGCTGAAAGCTGTCGGTGCGGATCCGAATGCCGTGAAGTGCGGCGACGATATCCTGAAGGACCTTTTCCCCGGCACCGCTGGTCGCGACCGATGACATTTGAATACGTCTGCTGGCTGAAGACGGAGAAGGAAAAACCAGGGACCGATGGTTTCCCCGCACTGACATCGGGATTCGTCGACTGGGCAGCCCGTGGGGCAATGGCACGGGGTGATGGCAAACATAACAAATACCGGAAGTTCGTATCGAGGGTCGATAAGATATCGCCCGATGCGTTCCGGCATCTCGAAATTGATCCCAAGGCGCTCCGGCCCGGCTGGTGCGTGATCCAAGTCGAGTTCGAACTGCAGCGTCCATGGTTCTCCAAGGACGATCGATACTTTCATCCACTCCACAACCCCCTTCGCAAGGACCGGGTCTTCGGCGTGCCGTACATGTCGGCGGCGAGCTGGAAGGGGCTCCTGCGCTGGGCCTGCCGGATGGAGGCGGGGCTGCTGGAACATCTGGAGCGCAACGGGGGGCGGCTCGACGGCTGGAGAGACCAGTGCTGGATCACGCACCTCTTCGGGAACGCGAAGGGTGAAGCGGAGGAGTTCGTGCGCGGTGCGCTTCTCTGCCATCCCACCTGGTTCGATCGCATCGGCTTCGAGGTTATCAATCCACACAGCCGCAAGACCCGGGCGGGAACGGTGCCGATCACGTACGAAGTAGTCCCCGAACGAACCAAGGGAAAACTCAGCCTCCTCTATGCGCCTCTCCCACCGTCCCCACCGGATTCGGACGCAATCTCGAAGCTCCTCGCCTCGATCGAGAAACTGATGAAAATCTACGGCTTTTCCGCCAAACGCACCGCAGGATGGGGGATGGCAAGAATTTGCAAGTGGCGACTCGTCTCATTCTCGCAGGAAGTGGAAGAAGATACTCAAGATAGGATTAATCTGGAGGAGCTTATTCGAGAGTAGGCCATGAGCAGCAATGGCAATCCCCTCGACGTTCTCCGTAACCACAGATCTCTTCTACTCGCCTGCGAGGCCATTGGGTGGCTGCACATGCTCGGGAAGGCCCATCCGGACTTTCTCCGTCACCACGGTGGCGTGCGAATCGCATACGATCAGCATGCCTGGACGGCGAAGCTTTTTCCGTCCTTGAGCGATCGACTCGGCTGGTTGAGACAGCAATTTCCCAATTGTGCGTGGCCAAGCTCGCTCAACGATTTCGTGTCCCGTCACGCTGGCCGGTGTGCGGGCCTGCTCGGCCTTCTCCAGGCGGGCCACGCTATGGCCTCCGGCATCGAAAAGCAGAGTTATCCGGACCATACGGTCGCATACCTGCAACAGGACAATACGCACATGTGGCTGGTCTCGCCGTTCGGGGAACCGTGGCGGAATCTTCTCGTCGATCGGCCCGAGGTGCTGCGGCAGGGCGCATGGGACGAGCTGCTCGAACGCGTCGGGACACTCCTCGACAAGATGGCACATCTTGGCCGAAGCAACGCCGGTGTCGACGATTGGCACGGATGGCGGGAACAGGCGATCGGTTCCGGGGGATGGCTCCGCCGTGCCCTGGTGCAGACCCTGGCAGAGACCCGCCTGCCCAACAACGACGTCACGCTATGGGATCAATCCTACATCGCCGCGGCGCTCTTCAAGTCCGCCGTCGCAGGCGGGCTGCTGTCCAGCAATTTTTCCTGGGGTCGCAACGGGATAAAGAATCAAATCAGATGGCGTGTCCTCACGATCGGCTTCGGGACACGTCACTACGAAGCACGGGCGGTGCGGATCGGTGACTGGACTGGTGCCCGGCGTGAGATCGGGATGTTCTTCGACGACCTACGGCGGTTCATCGAGGTGGACATCGCGATCGGCTCGCTGGTGTATCAGGACGACGAGACACTCGTGTTCACCTTTCCCGGCATGGGGCGCACGGCAGACACGGGTCTGGGCGACACTCGGGCGAAGCAGATCCGCGACTCCATCGAAGAAGAGACCGACCGTCTCGCGCAGCGATACGCGTTCGAGACTCCCCCGTTGGTCCGACTTTCCGGTTCCACCCGTTCGTTCGTCCCGATGGTCCGGGAACGTTGCGAGGCCGCGGCGACCGTCGCGGTGCCGGTCCACAAGAACTGGACCGTCGGGAAAACCGAGAATGCCACGGCAGGCCACGTCTGTCCGGTCTGTGGCGTGCGCCTCAACGGAAACGCACGGGACCCCTCCGCACCGGATTCTAGACAGACGCCCTGCGAGGTCTGCCGCGAGCGGCGGCGGGGGCGCCTGGAGAGCTGGCTGCAGGGGCACGAAACGGAGACCATCTGGCTCAGTGAGGTCGCCGACGAACACGACCACATCGCCCTTCTGACCTTCCATCTCGGTCTCGACCCCTGGCTCGAAGGCGGCGCGGTCGACAGCCTGCGCGCGCAGAGCCTGCCGGAGTGGCGGCGCTCCAACCCCGTCCTACGCAGCATAGACAATCCCATCGACGCGCGCTCGCCTTACGAATCGCTCGTGCAGGCGATCCGCGGCGGAGTTCAAGTTTTCGACCAGAACGATCCGATCCTGGGAAGTTTGAATGCAGGTTATCGGCACTCCGGATCCTGGGCGGATTTCTTCGCCGCCGTCGTCGAAGACCGAGCCGATGCGCCGGAATGGGACGATCTCGCCAACGACCAGCGTGCCCGCTGGCTTGCACACCAGCTCCTGCGCAAGCTTCCATCGCCGGGACGGATCCACCGGTTCCGGCGCGAGGGTGAGGACTTCTTCGAGGATCTCGTGCGGCGCTTCCGCGACATCGCCGCCACCCGCGAAAACGGCTGGCGCGTGCGCCGGATCGAATTCCTTGCGAAGGATCGGGTCTGGAAGGAAAGGGAGACGTATGCCGGACAGGTGCGCGGAGCGCCCTTCGAGATCCTCTGTCTCGATCCATCCGAAAGACGTTTCGTCACCATCGCCAATCTCGCCCGGATCCTGAAGCCCGAGGAGCGAGCCGAGAAACTCACCGATCTGGATCCGATCATCGTACGCGACGACGACGGCCGCCCCCACGAGCTCGAGATCGCGGCGGTCATCGACCAGAACAGGCAAAGAACACCGGCCGTCTATCACCCCGTCCTCACCCTCGAACGAACTGCCCAGCGTCTTCGAGTGCTCGTTCCGCTTCGCGCCGTCAATGCCTGCATCGAGCAGGCCATCGCCGCGTGGCGGAGGTCCTTCGCCCGGGTCTGGGACCGTCTGCCTTTGCACGTCGGCGTCGTGGCGTTCGACCGCAAGCTCCCCTTCCAGGCCGTCATCGAAGGGGCTCGTATGCTCGAGGCCCGGTTCGAGGAGGCTCGGTGGGAGCGGTGGGTCGTTCTCGAAAGGGACGTCCGCGATGGCGTCGTGTCGCTGCTTTTCCGGCGGGAGGACGGAGAGAGGGAGCTCGTCTCGATGCCGGTCCGGCTTCCCGACGGACGCATGGACGTGTTCTATCCGTACCTCCGCGTCCTCGGTGACGTCTGCCGCGCTCCGCACGATTTCGCCCATCCGGCTGGACAGGTCTATCGGCACGCTGCAGATCTCCTGCCGGGCGACGAGGTCGTCGTCGATCCCGGTCGATTCGGCATGCTCCTGCTCGATCACGCCGGTCGCCGGTTCGAACCGGTGACTTTGCGTGCGCTCTCGGACTTCCTGCGGTTGCGCCAAGCGTGGCGCCTGCTCGCCCGTTACGCACCGGGGCCCGCGGCATTGCACGATGTCTGGAGCGAACTCGAGACCACCCACGCGCGCTGGACGAACCCGGACAGCGCGTTGCCGGAAGATGCGCGAACGGAATGGCTCGACATGGTCCGGACGATCCTACGTGCTCGCCTGCATCTGCCCAACGGTGTCTGTGAGCTGCTCACGGATGGCGCGCGCAGAGGCCTCCTTTTCGATGCCCTCACATGGCACCTGAGCTGGATGCGCGCGGAGGTGGGAGGGGAAGAATGACGAACACGGCGAATTCCAGGCCCTTCGAGAGTCATCGCGTGACGGCCATGGCCCTCGATCCGATCCATGTGGGCACGGGTGGGACCCGTCTCGGTCGAGTCGATCTTTCCATCGTTCGCGATCCAGTAACACGCCTGCCCAAGATTCCCGGCTCGAGCCTCGCAGGCGTGCATCGCGCCTACGCCGCACTCGCAAAGAATCGCTATCCCCGCTGTGCCGGTCAGGGACAGGAGAAGCCGGGAAGCGGAGGACACTGCGGGCAAATGGATTGCCCCATCTGTACCGTCTTCGGTTTTGCCCGCGGCCAGGGCGGCGGCTTTGCGGGTCTTGCGGGTTTCACCGATGCCCAGTTACTGCTCTTCCCTGTTCCGACCTATCGAGGTCCCCACTGGGTCACATCTCCCGAGACCTTGCGTGCGGCCGACATCGAGCCGCCTACGGTGGAGAACGACAAGGTCCATCTTCTCGAGCCCGATGGCCATCTCAATCTAGGGTGGTTGATGCTGGAAGGTACCACAATCGGAGATCACGCAAGACTTCGAGGCGCTCTCGATAACCTTAGAGTACCGGATTGTGTGTCTAAGCATATAGCAATCGTCTCGGACCAGCTGTTCACGCACATCGTCAATAGCAATCTCGAGGTGCGCACGTCGGTTTCCATCGATCCCGCAACCGGCGCGGCCGAGGAAGGCGCCCTCTTCACCTACGAGGCACTGCCGCGCGCGACCATTCTCACCTGGCAGGTCACCTGCCGGAATCCGATACATTTCGGAACCGGGCAGGAACAAGATAAAGCGGTAAGAACACCGCGAGACGTGTTCGAAGTGGTTGCGGAGGCCCAGCCCTATCTCGAACAACTCGGCATCGGTGGAATGGGCACGCGCGGCATGGGGCGCCTGCGCGTGCTTGCATCCGCGGATGGAACCAATAGCGGTCCGGCGTGAGGTGCGGCCATGCGTAATCTGGATCTCGCCTGCGCGAGGCTCGGCAGCGACATCGCTGGCATCGCAGAATTGGAAGAGAAGACCATCAACGCCGCGCTCTCGGTACTGGAGGAGCAGGGGATCTACGCATGTTTTCTCTATCTCCAAGGACGAGAGAAAAAGACCGGAGAAGAAATCCTAAAAAAATTATCCGATGTTATCGCACAGGAGCTTTCTCTTGATGAGAACCGGAAGCCCATGGCCGTGGCCGAGAAGGTATCGGAAGATCTCGACAGGCTCCTCTTCACACGCGAGCTGCTGTCCCGGGCCATGGTCTACGCCCGCCATCACCTGAAGGCTCGGAGCGGGAGCAGGGCGGGGTCATGACGTGGCTCCTCTACCGCTGGGTCTGGAAGCTCGAAGCACCGCTGTACGTGGGAATGGCGCCTGCCGGCAGTCTCAATCGCTGTCGTGTCTACGTTCCCGCCCGGACTCTTTGGGGTGCGCTTACAGCGGAATGCGCGCGCTCCGAGGCGGGTTCTGGCGAGCGGCCGGACTATGCGGGATGGGCTGAACGCATCCGGAACGATCTTCGCCTCGGCTATCTTTTCCCGGCCGAAGAGGTCCGAGGACGCTGGCTGGCTTGGCTGCCCCGCTGGTGCAAAGGCCAAGGGCTCGTGTGGCAGCGCGAAGACCAGCCAGAGGGCAGAGCGGTTCCCGACCGCTCGTTCCGCATGCGTCTCCTCCACGCCCGGCCCGGAACCGCGATTCAACCCGACACTCTCGCTGCCTCCGAAGGTACTCTCCGGGAGACAGAATGCTGGAATACGAGGTGGCGTACGGAGACCGGAACTGCCGCCGGTCCCGCAGGCATCAAGGGTTACGTCTTCGTGCGTAAGGACTGCGACCTACTGGAGAGGCTCGGAGCAATCCGAACCCTGGTCCTCGGTGGGGATACGCGCTACGGTCTTGGACGAGTGATTCGAGACGGGGGGGTTGCGCGCGCGATGCGCGTGTTCGGTCGCGAAACAAACATCAAGACGGAGGAACCGATCATCATCGCCCCGGCGGTGCTCGCCCACGCGATGGCCAACGGTGAGAAACTCCAAGGTTCACAGGAACGTCTTGTCGGCTGGAACCTCGGTCAGCTGGAGAGGCTATCGCGTCTGCCCCTATGGACTCCGGGGAGTGGCTGCCCCAAAGAAGCAACAGAGTGGCAACTTTGTCGTGATGGCCTGTGGCGTTCAGCGGCAGAATCCTGATCTTCGGTAGAGAAGATCTACGTTTCGTTGTTGGCTCCTGCACCTAGGTTCCCCGCCACCCTTCTCCCCCGTGCCTTGCAGTAGCGGGGGAGGGGGTAGAGGGTGAGGATGGCGGTGTGGGTGGCGGCCGCGGCCTCGATGTCGCGGTAGCGGCCCTTCGAATAGCGCGGGCAGTCGCGGGCCAGACCCCGACCGATCAGCCAGGCGGCGATGTCCAGGCCGTCCAGAAAACACACGGCGACGATGCGGTCGTAGCTGCGCGAGCCGTCGGGGACGCATTCGACCACCCGCCCCAGCACCAGCCGCCGCATCGCCTCCCCGGCCTCGCGCCCCAGGGGATCGCGCAGCTCGGGCGCCGCCACCCCCTGCAGGCGGACCGCCACCTCGCCGATCTCGATGGTGTCGCCGTCGCGCACCCGGGTCACCTCGCCGCGCAGGGCGTCCGAACCGGCGACCGCGGCTGCCGCCGAAGCGAGCCATACGAGAAGGCCGAACCCGGCCGCGCGCAGCGCGCGTGACTTCGGGCGTGACATGAAGCGTTCCCTTCCGATCGAGCGGAGCATGCCGTTCTCCCGCACAGCCTAACGTTCGCGGGCGGGAGGTTTCAA
>DRQF01000084.1 GCA_011369445.1 Planctomycetota bacterium
GCACGAGATCCGGGAACGATTTCGCCAGATCCTTCATGAACTCCTTGGCGGACTTGTAGCGCGCCTTCGGATCTTGGGCGAGAGACTTCATGAGGATCCGCTCGAGTTCGGGCGGAATCGGTCGATAGGTCGAAGGCAAGGTCGGTTCGCCCTGGCACACCCGGCGCGCAAAGCTCACCAAGGGCTCGTTCTCACGGGTGAACTCGAAAGGCTTTCGCGTCGTGAGCATCTCGTAGAACGTCACGCCCAGGGCATAGATGTCCGTCTTGACGGAGACGACGCCTTGAGAGATGAACTCAGGCGCCATGTAGAGCGTCGTCCCGAGGACATATCCCTTCTTCGTCAGGTTCTGTCCGCCCACAACCTTCGTGATACCGAAATCGGTCAGCTTCGCCTCACCCTCCGAGTTGATGAGGATGTTGTTCGGCTTCATGTCCCGGTGGATGTAGCCGTGCTGGTGGCTGTACTCGATGGCATCCAGGACCTTGTAGAAAATGGGAATCGCATACCGATGCGCCACCGGGCCCATCGTTTTGATGAGATCCTCCACGGAACCCTGGTCCATGTACTCCAGGACGAGGTAGTGGTAGCCGTTCTGATAGATGTAGTCTTCAAACCGCACGATTTGCGGGTGACTGAGTTTCTTCAGCGCGTCGGCTTCGAGGAGGAATCGCTTCTCCAGGTTGTCCTCATCGGCGATACTCGGCTTGAGCATCTTGATGGCCACCTGCTCACCGTTCGGACCCTCTCCCTTGAAGACGAAGGCATGACCGCCGTCGCCGATCTCCTGGGTGATCCTGTATTTGCCTACCTGGGAGCCAATCATGGGTCAATAACGGTCGATCCAGAACTGAAGAACGATGAGAAGCACGATTTCCACTCCGATCAACCAATACCAGGGCGAGACAGCTCGCCCGGCTCGTCGTTCGGAGTTCGGGCGGGTGATCGGTCGCGTGTCTTCTAGATCGGGGGACTCCCCCGAACTGGGGCTGGGTATCTCCTCCGTGTCAGCGTCGGGAGCGACGCCCCCGGACCTGAGCGCGTCGCCGGTCACAGTGCTGTCGACGTCCGCGGCGGTGATCACGGGCGTACTCTCGGCGCTGTATTCCAATTCGCGATCCAAGGTGGCGAGGTCCTCGGCGACCGCGGGGATGGCATTCACCCGGACGATGGCGACCGTGATGTTGTCGTCGCCGCCGCGTTCGTTCGCCATGGCCACGAGACGTTCGCACGCCTCTTGCGGAGCCAACTCGCCGATGAGTTGATGCATCTCGTCTGTGCGAACGAGATTCGAGAGCCCGTCGCTGCACATCAAGAAGACGTCGCCCTCGAGAAGCCGCCGGTGGTTGAATTCGATCTCGAGATCGTCGGACATCCCGACGCAACGCGTGATGATGTTCTTGTCCGGATGACCCTCGGCGTCCTCCGGCGTGAGGAGCCCGATGTCGATGAGCTGATTCAGGTAGGTGTGGTCACGGGTCACGACCTCGGCGTCGGCGCCTCGGAACATGTAGCAACGGGAGTCGCCGAGATGGGCCACGACAACGTGCTCCCCGCGCACCAGGAGAGCCACGCAGGTGGTTCCCATGTCCCTGATCTTGGCGTCGTCTTGGGCCTTCTTCCGCACGGCCCGATTCCCGGCGAGGATCGCTTCTTCCAGGATGTCGCGAAGAGAGGTCTTCTCGGTCTTCCCAAACGTCTCGGCGATGGCATCGATGGCGGTGTGACTCGCCACTTGGCCCCCGCTATGCCCCCCCATGCCGTCGGCCACGACCACCATCGTGCCCTTGCGTCCCGCCTCCGTCATCGGATCGGTAGCAAGCACGCAATAGTGATCCTGATTCTCGGTGCGGACCTGGCCGACGTCGGTGGCCACCCCAATCTCCAACGGGTCCGTCATCAGCCGCTCCGCTGTCCGTTTCTTGACGCGCCAGTCATGGTTCGAGGGTGCCTCCCGAATGATCCCCTGTCAAGGCGCATGGATTGTACCCCATTCCCTTCTCTTCTCGGCATTCCCGACCTTGGAACTTCACCCAGCTCTTCATCGGGAGCTACAACCCTTCGTGCAGCCGCTGGCCGAGGACGGCATCCAGTTCGGGGATACGATCGATCTTCCGAGCGACAGCATCGATGTCATAGGGTATTCGCCTGTACCGCACTTCCTCCCCATCGAAGAGGACGTAGCAGGCCCGCGGATCGCCGTCGCGGGGTTGCCCGACGCTTCCCACGTTGACGATGTAACGATCCGCTCCCAAGACAATCCGATCCCGACCCTCTACGGGCGTGAAACTGGCGAGGCGACTGCTGAGAACCATCGGATGGTGGGTGTGGCCGACGAAAAGAACGTGGGGCACGGCCCGGAAGATCTCCGCCAGCTTGCCCTCCGCGTTGAAGAGGACATCACCGGGATAGATGTACTCGTTCAAGGGATCACGAGGAGAACCGTGAACGAAGAGGAGATCTTGTTCCTTGTGCTGGAGCGGGAGGTTGCGGAGCCACTCCCATCGTTCTCGATTCTTCGAGGACTTGAACCATCCTGGTTTCAAACGCCGTCGCGTCCAACGGATGGCGTCCCGAGCGTAGGGATTGAAGCGCTCCTCGCCCTCGATGAGCGCAGCATCGTGGTTGCCTTTCAAGGTGAGACGACACTTCTCCATGACGAGATCGACGCACGCCTCCGGATCGGGACCATAGCCCACGACGTCACCAAGGCACAGAATGTCGCCGGCTCCCTGCTCCGCGATGTCGCGAAACACCGCTTCCAATGCCTCCCGATTGGAGTGGAGGTCCGAGATCAACGCCCAAGGACGATCTTTCGTCGGGGCCGTGGGTGTCATCTCCGATGCATTCCTCTCCCCTCGAGGCACACCTCGATCAACGCCGGCCCAGCGTGGCCTCGAGTTTCACCCGCTTCCCGTCGCGCTTCACGATCAGCTTGACCTTGTCGCCCGGCTTATGACTGCGGAGGGCATTCACGAAGTCATAGATATTGTTCACCTCCACGTCGTCGAAGCCCACGAGAATGTCGTCCTTCTGGATGCCCGCCGTCTCCGCCGGACTCCCGGGACTCGCTCCTTGAAGGAGAACGCCGCCTTCCTGCTGGGTGTAGGCAGGGATCGTCCCCAGCCACACGCCGGAGCCGCGGCGCTTCACCTCCCGCTTCGCCACGGGGGGTTTTTGGTAGACGACCTTTTCGGCCGCGGCGTCGAGCCCGTCGAGAATGCGACGAACGAAGCGGGTCACGTCGACCAGACCCGCCATGTTCAGCTTGTCCACGTCGTCACTAGGCCGGTGATAGTCCACGTGCGCTCCCGTGAAGAAGTGGATGGCGGGAATCCCCTTCGAGATAAAGCTGGCGTGATCGCTGCGCCCGCTCATTGAACCCGCGGTCATGCCGACCTTGATCCCCGTCGTGTTGGCCCGCTCGATGAGCTCGCGGAAACCCTTCCAGGTCGCGACTCCGTCCACGGCCAATCCTGCATCCCCCAAACGGCCGATCATGTCCAGGTTCACCATCGCCACGCACTTTTCGAGAGGGAGCGTCGGCGACTTCAGCCACGCCTGAGAACCGAGAAGCCCCTCTTCTTCACCGGAGAAGGCCATGAAAACCACGGAGTGGCGAGCCGGCTTCTTGACGAACGACTCCGCCAGCTCCAGGAGGCCCGCAACGCCCGAAGCATTATCGTCCGCGCCATTGTGAACCTCGCCCACGCCGCCGCCTGGCGCGAGCGAACCCTCGCCGCCCAAGCCCAGATGGTCGTAGTGCGCTCCGACGACGAGGTACTTGTCGCGGAGTTTGGGGTCGGTTCCACGCACCATCGCCACGACGTTGGCCGTGGCGGCGCGAATCTTCTCGACGCCGGTGGCCAGGGAAACGACGAGGTTGGGAAGTTCCTTCGAGAGAGGATGCCCTTCCGCGGACATACGTCGCTCGGCCACGTCCACATCGAGACCGGATCTGCGAAGCCAAGGAAGTGCGGATTTCCGGGTCACCTGCACGACGGGCAGCTTTTCCCGGCCTTCGCCGCCGCCGGCCCCCAGGGGCTCGAGCCCCGCCCGCTGCCGGCTATCGCCGACGAAGACGACTCCGGCCGCCCCATGGCGAGCCGCATTGAACGCCTTGTAGCGCGCGCCCGCGTACCGACCCAGGTCGACCCGATCCTTGGCCTCGATCCCGGGCTCTCCGCGGAGGAAGCAGATCACGATCTTGCCCTTGGCGTCCACGTCTTTGTAGTCGTCCCAAGCGCCATCCGCACTCGTGATCCCGTAGCCAACGAACACGGAAGAAGCCGCGGCTTCCCCGTCGGCGGTGAAGGAGAGGGGACGCCAATCCGTGTCCAGCTGGAGGACGGCGCCCTCGGACGCTTCGCCGAGGACCTGGAGACTCAGGTGGTTGCGGCCGCGGGGCCGGAAGCCGGCCGTCACTTCGAACGTTTGAAGGAAACCCTTCGATCCAGCGGGCTCGAGACCCAGCGCGCCGAATCGTTCCACCAGCCACTGGGCCGCCTGAGCGCACCCCTGCGTGCCGGAACGCCGCCCCTGGAGAGCGTCGGAAGCGAGCCGACTCACGGTCCGGAGGGCGTCTTTCGCGTCGATCACGTCGAGCACCACCGTGGATTGGGCCGTGTCCTTCGTGTCCACTTTCTTTTTCTCGGGGCGCCGCCCCTCATGGGAAGGTCTCTTCAGACCGCCCGGGGGATCCCGATACGGCTCCTGGAATGCGTCGGCGGGGGGCATGATGAAGTCGGCGATCACCAACTGGGAGGTGTTGCCGTACCGGGTGGTGGTCCACATGAGCTTTTTCCCGTCCGGGGAGAAGACAGGCATGATATCCACCGAGGGATCATGGGTCAGTCGCACCACCTTCGCGTCCGCGATCCGCATCAACACGATTTCGAAGTTACGAAACCCTCCGATATTCGTGCAGTAGACCAAGTACTTGCCGTCCGGGTGATAGTAGGGCGCCCAATTCACCGCCGTGTTGAACGTCATTTGGCGTTCGTTCTGGCCGTCCCGATCGATGACGTAGACCTGGGAAAAGCGCTCCATGCCGGGACGCAAATCCCGAAACCCCCGGAAACAGATCTGCTGACCATCCGGCGAGAAGAAGGGGCCGCCGTCATAACCTTTTACATTCGTCACGCGGCGCACCTGGGTACCGTCGGACTTCATGGTGTAGATCTCGGCGTCGCCGGTCCGCTGGCTCGTGAAGACGATCCACTGCCCGTCACGACTGAAATTGCCCTCGGCGTCGTAGCCCGGAGCATCGGTCAGGCGCATCAATCCGGTGCCGTCGCGCTTGACCGTGAAGAGGTCGAAGGAGGGGTGCCGGTCCCATGCGTATTTTCCCGCAGTCGCGGGGGGGGGCGGCCAGGTCGTGGGATCGAGGTGGGTGGAGGCGAAAAGCACCGTCCCGTTCGTGGGATGGAAGAAAGAACAGGTGGTCATGCCCTTTCCCGTGGAAATCCGGCGAGCTTTCCCCGTTTCGAGGGACTGGATGTAGATCTGATAGTGGGGGCAGTCGTCCCGAACCGCCTGGTAGACGATGTCGCGACCATCCGGGGAAAAATACCCCTCCCCCGATCGCTTGCCTTCAAAAGTGAGCTGGCGGAGGTTTTTCAGCCAGGGGGCCTCGTCCGTCCGGGTCGCGTCTTGCTGCGCCGTGGCGAGGCTGGGAAGGGCCAAACCGAGCGCGAAAACCAGAAGGGCCTGCAATCGCATGTCCTTTGTCTCCATGAGTTTCCGTTGTGAAGGAGTCGATCGGGAAATCCACCCTAACGCCGGAGCGCTGGCTGGTAAAGCGCCTCCGGGCCGATCTCTGCCACGAATCCCTCGAAAGAATTCCAAGTTTCCCGGATTCTTGCGAATGGGATGCCGTATGGTTGGTGTTGATAGAGGTGGGGCCCCTTCGCGTGATGGGGCGATAGAAACCCTTGTGGAGAGAATCACATGACTCGTCTGTCAGGAATCCTCGCCGGCTGTCTCAGCTTGGCGTTCCTTCTGACCGGCTCCCAGGTGATCGCTCAGGACGGCCAGAAGACGGCCGTTTGGGTGATGACCTATTCGGGAGGCGGTTCGTGAGCGGCCCCCACGGTGGCCAAGAAGGTCCGTGCGACCTTGAAGAAGATGGATGGCTTCGACCGCGTGCTGGTGGACAACACGTCGGTGGCCCTCCTTTGGATGAAGAAGGGGCGAACCCCATCAGAGAAGGAACTCAACGCGGCGCTTCGGAAAAACGTCGGGCGCTACGTGAAGGTCAAGAGCCTGAAGAAAAAGGACTGGGTGAAACCCGCCGAGAAGTACCTGGCGAAGGTGGCCGGCTACTCGTGAGCGGACACGTCCGCGGAGGTCCGTGGGATCTTCCAAAAGCAGGACGGCATCCTTTCCGTTCACCCCTTGCCCTCGGGGCAGGTGCTCATCTTCGCAAAGAAATCGGGCGCGTTGACCAAGGAGAAGGCCGCCAAACTTCTCCAGGGCAGCGACTACAAGTTGAAGGACTTCAAGAAGTCCTGAAGCGTGCGGCGTGCCTGACGCCGACCTCGCACACGAAATCCGTCACGGCTCTCTCGAGTCGTGGCGGTTTCTTTTGCACGCCGACCGCTGGGCGCCCCCACCTTGATCGCACGGGAAGGAATTGTTTCCATGACGGCCTCATGGATTCTTCCAAGGCGAGCATTCAGGCCCCGCCCCGTGGCCGACGGGTGTCTTCGGACGATGCGGCGGCCCGCCGATCACACCGACGTGAAGAATACGGCTGAGGCGTCTGAGCCCTCCGGCGGCGCCGGAACTCCCCCCCTTTCCAACCCATTTCGCCCCAACGACGAGTCACGAACGATGCGACACCGAACCGCTTTTCTTCTTTTGGCGACCTCTCTCCTTCTCCTCACCGGCGACCTGGCGGCCCAGCGCGCCACGGGCAACGGCTTGGGCCAGGTCGCTCCGTTCCGCGCGACGCGGCGATTCCACATCCGCTATGAGGTCGAGGCCAATCGTCTTCCCCGAGGCCAAGACCTCCGAGCCTGGATTCCGATCCCCTCGGATGATCCGTGGCAGCGCATTCACAATCTCGAGGTGGTGACCGACCTCCCCTGGGAGATCCAAACCGAAGAGGTCTACGGCAATCGGATGGTTTACATCGATACCCGCATCGATGCGCGCACCGCCAGGGTGCGTGTGGAGTACGATGTGGACCGGAGGTTTCGCAAGACGGACTTCTCGGGCGAGGGAGGAGCCTGCCCCCTCACCGAGAACGAGATGAAACGATATCTCGCACCCTCGCGTCTCGTCGTCGTCGACGCGCGGATTCTGGAACAGAGTCGCAAGATCACCGCTGGCAAGAGCGATCCCGTCGAGAAAGCGCGCGCCATCTACAACTTCGTCCTCGCGAAGATGACTTACGGGAAACCGAAGAACTTGCCCTGGGGTCGCGGCGACACCCGATTCGCCTGCGACGCGCGCGTCGGCAACTGCACCGATTTCCACTCTTGGTTCATTTCCCTATGCCGCGCCGCCAAGATCCCCGCTCGGTTCCAAATCGGCCTGTTTGGTCGTTATGAGACGAAACGGGGGGAGGAATACGCCACTGGGGGGTACCACTGCTGGGCCGAGTTCTACACGCCGCGCACCGGCTGGGTTCCCGTGGACATCTCCGAGGCGGACAAGCACCCCGACCGAGCCGCTGAATTCTTCGGCATCCACACGGACAATCGGGTGACCTTGAGCACGGGCCGCGACATCGTCCTGGCCCCCCGCCAAGTGGGGCCGCCCCTCAACTTCTTCGTTTCCCCCTACGCCGAAGTCGACGGTCTCCCCTTCTCGAACATCAAGAAGACGTCCTACTGGCGCGACCTCTGAGCTCCGCGGCGAACCTGGGACTGGAGGCTTCAGCCTTCACGTGACGCCGCAGGGCCAGGATCAGCCCACTCGGCGTTCCCGGGGCGAGGACGCCCCGGCTCCAGGAGGGCTCTCACGGCGACGCAGAGCGCGGAAAACAAGACGAGGAGGACCTCGTCAATCCAGAAAAAGGACGCGACGCCGAAGGCCTCCCGTTTCCCGTGCCTTTCTTTGTGTCTCCGTGCCTCCGTGAGAGAAAAACGAAACCCACCCAGATAACGTGACGGCAGCACGCATCGCAACCCGCTACGCCGACTGCCGTCGCACCTCTTATGGAGTGTGGACGTCCCCGTCCGCTGCTTCGCTCCGACGCAGAGTGCGGAAAGCAGGACGAGGAGGACCTCGTCAATCCAGCAAGCCAAGGACGACGGGGACGTCGTCAATCCAGCAAGCCAAAGACGACGGGGACGTCGTCAATCCACATGGAGGCGAAGGGCGTTGGTGACGCTGACCCCCACGGGGGAGGAAGCGTCGAGGATCACTCCCTGCAGAGTGAAGGTGGCGGGAAAGGGAATCCCCGTGGTCACCGACGACACCGCGATGCCATTACCCTGCCCCACCGCCGGGAAGGCGGGGAGCAGTTGGTTGGCGTAGCTGAAGGTGTCGCTCAGGGTGAACAGGGTGGGATCGCCCGGCGCCAAGAATGGCGGCGTGATCGCCATGTCCCCCACCCCGAAGGGCAGAGTCACGGCCTGGAAGACCAACGCCTCCGAGACCTGGCCCCACAGGACGTAGGGCGCGATCCCCGGCCCCGCCGGCGGCGC
>DRQF01000085.1 GCA_011369445.1 Planctomycetota bacterium
TGCCGTACTTCTTGAACTCAAAACGACTGCCGACGACCGCGAGGGCGCCCTGTCGTTCCGTGAGCTGGGAACTCTTCGTGCCCTTGCGGATCGACGGGGGCAGATCCTCGCCGCGCCGTTCGTTGAGCAGGGGCTTGGGGTCGAAGAGGTCCAGCTGCGACATGCCACCCGACATGAACAACACGATCATCCGCTTGGCCGTGGGAGTGTGATGGGTGGGGCCCTGGGCCATGGCGGCGAGGGAGCGCCAACTCATCGTCGGCAGCAGTCCCAGCCCCAGCGCACTCCGTTTGAGAAGTTCTCTGCGGCTGAGGCGTTGCGAGCCATCATCTCTGCTCTTGGGCGTCGTCTCGATTCCCATGGAGGAGTTCCTTCTCTTCTCAGTTCCTGGTGAGCGTGGCTTCGATATTGAGGAGCGCCTGCGCTGTCGTCGTCCAGGCGGCAAGGAAACCGGGATCGATCTTCGCATCCGGCTTCGCGTCACCGACGGCGAGTAGCTTCACCGCTTCGTCCCTGTGGGTCCCGTAGTACTTGGTCTGAGCAGCAAGGTGCTTCGCAAGGACGTCCAACTCTTCCTCGGTCGGTTCTCGCGAGGTGCAAAGCCGATAGCCGGTCTTCAGTCGGTCACGCACCTCTTTCACCGGAAGTCGAAGGAGGCGTTGGGCCAGCATCTTGGCGGCTTCGACGTAGACGGGATCATTCAGCAGAACCAGCGCCTGTGTGGGGGTCGTCGTCTCGGCTCGGTCGACTGTGCAGACCTCCCGTTTCGACGCGTCGAACGTGATCAACGAGGGGTAGGGGGCTCCCCGCTTCCAGAAGATGTAGAGACTTCGCCGATACTGATCGGGACCCTTGTCCCGCCGGTAGCGGCTTCCATTGCCGATGACGCTCCAAAGCCCCTCCGGCTGTCGCGGCTTGACGCTCTTCCCGCCCAGCTTGTGGACGAGCAGCCCCGAAACGGCCAGGGCCTGATCTCGAATCATCTCGGCCGTGAGACGCCTGCGGGGACCGCGGGCGAAGTAATGGTTCGCGGGGTCCTTGGACGCGGATTCTTCCGTGGAGCGTGAGGACTGTCCGTAGGCCGTCGTCAGTGCGAGCATTCGGTAGATGCGCTTGATGTCCCAACCGTGGGACCGAAAGTCGATGGCGAGCCAGTCGAGGAGATCTTGGTGAATGGGGATGCCGCCTCGGGTTCCAAAATCGCCTGCCGTCTCCACGAGACCTGCGCCGAAAAGATCCTTCCAAATCCGATTCACCATCACGCGAGCGGTGAGGGGGTTCTCATCGGAGACCATCCACTTGGCGAGTCCCAGCCTGTTTCGGGGGAGGTCGGGAGCCAGGGGAGGAAGCACGGAGGGGACTCCGGGTTGGACCTCGCGTCCGGGATGTCGGAAGTCGCCGCGGATCAGAAGGTGGGTCTTTCGGGGCTCTTCTCGCTCTTGCATGACCAGAGTCTGGGGCATCTTGGACGTGAGAGTTCTCTTCTCCGCCTCCAGTCGCCTTAACTCCTTGGACATCAGGCGGCCCGCCGGGTCGATCATTCGGCGGAAGTGTTTCCTCAGGACCTTGGCCGCCCGTGCCGATCCCTGCGGTCGACGTGCGTTCGCGGAGCGGGCGGCGGCCGGCCGTTCGTGTTCTCTGGAGGCCTTTTCGCGAGCGAGGGACGTCAACATGGAGTTCGCTTGGAGGGCTTTGACGACCTCGTAGCTGACCACGTCCTCCCCTTCCGGCGTGAGGCGGAACGTGAACGACGCCCCCGAGCGACGACGGAAGCGCTGCCCGCCGCTCATCCCGACCAGGCGGGGATCGAAGGATGCCTTCGAAGGGCCCCGACGACCACGGCTTGCTCGCTGGTGATAGGCGGCCTTCACGACGAGCTCGTTGGCGCCCTCTCGGAGCCCCAGGTGGACTTCCGCGCCCGAGGAGCGTCTGGAACGACGTCCGAACCCGAAGCCGGATGCGCCGGAGGAGCGGGAGGCCTTCGAAGGGGACGTGGTCGGTGCGCTCGCGAAAACCAGTTGGCCATTGAGCCACACCTTCCAACCCGCCGCTCCGGACAATTCGATCGTTGCCGTGCGGGGTTTGCGCGTTGTGAGGGTCCGATGGAAAAACCATGCGAAATCGTTTTCCCCCTCCACGGTTCCCCGCTTCCCGTCGCTCCAGGTGCGCTGCTCCTTCCAGGCGAGTTCGACGGGTTTCGGTTTCTTCTTGCGAGCTGTGCTGGGCTTTTTGCTCACCGCTGCGGCAGCGCGGATTTTCGATGGTTTGGGGGACGGCTTCGGGCTCGTCTTGGGGCCGGTCGAAGGGGCTCCCTTCGGCTTCTTCATGGATGCGGCCACCGGCGGTCCGCTCATCTTCTTGGGCTTCATGCGCCCCTTCAACTCAGGGGCTCCCTTCTGCTTGCCAAGCACGGGCTGGGTATATTTCTCCTTCAGATCGAGGCTCTTCGAGATCGCCTTTTCGGGTTCGAACTCCGTGGAGTAGGCTGCGGAGAGATCCTTCGCGGGGAATGGGCCTACGCTCTTCCAAAGCCCGGGTGCGACGGGAAGCAATCGGTCGCGGATGCTCTCGTCGCTCGTGCACGAGATGCGGAAGCGACCGATGAGTGTCTTGTAGGGGCGGTTTGTGTGGACGAGCGAAATCCGCAGAAGCGATACGTCGTTCAGCTCGAGGGGTTTGATGGGCAAGATCACCGCTTCGTGAGGTTCCCTCCGAGCGTCACCGATCAGGCTCCAGCCTCCGCCGAATCTCCGTCCGGATGAGGTCGAGGAATCGTCGATGACGATCGAGTCGGCGACGTTCCCCGGAAACTCGGAGAACGAGAAGCCTCTTTTGGGGGCTTCCTGGTTGATGTCCGCCTCGGCCTTCACGACGTGGACCAGGGGCGGGTCCTGGGCATCCGACAGCGTCGCCACGCGAACCTTGAGCTGGCTCAGGATGAAACGTCCATCCTTGCCCCTTCCCGAGCCTCCTCCGGGTTGGTCGGGATCGGGAAGAACCTCGAGTCTCAGCGCGGTGATTCTTCGCTTGCCCGGCTTGAAGACCAGCTCGTAGGTGTCGCGCACGGGCGTGTCGCCCTTTGAGAGGATCGACTTGTCCTCGAGTTCCACCAACTTGGAGCCATTGAGGGCGATCATCCCGTGGGGCACGAGGACGTCCCACGACGTCGGCTTTTCGAACTCGGCGCGGATACGGTCCACCCATTCGGATTCGGCGCGGTCGAGGACCGGGTCATCCCCCTCCAGGCGGGATTCGAGGGTCTTGATGCGGCGGGTCAGATCCTCGAGGAGGGGGGCCTTGTCCTTGTCGGGAACGGGCAGCGTCCCCCGGCGGCGGGAGCGCGCTCCCTCATCGATGTTGTTGAAGAAGGCGAAGAACTTGTAGTAGTCCTCCTGAGAGAGGGGATCGAATTTGTGATCGTGGCATTGGGCGCACGCCAGAGTCAGACCGAGAAACGTGGTGGCCGTCGTTCGGACGCGGTCCATGACATAGGAGATGCGGTATTCGTCCTTTTCTTCCCCTGCCTCCGAATTCACCGAATGGTTCCGATTGAAACCCGTGGCGATTCGTTGGTCGAGAGTCGGGTGGGGAAGGAGGTCGCCCGCCAACTGTTCGAGAATGAATCGGTTATAGGGCATGTTCGCGTTGAAGGCCCGAATGACCCAGTCTCTCCAGGGCCAGATGGACCTTTCGCTGTCCCTCTGGTACCCGTTGCTATCGGCGTAGCGCGCCAGGTCCAGCCAGTCGACAGCACGCCTCTCTCCGAATCGCGGGGATGCGAGGAGACGGTCGACGACCTTCTCCTTGGCGTTCTTCGAGGTGTCGCTTCTGAAGGCTTCCAATTCTTCGAGCGTGGGCGGGAGTCCGATCAGGTCGAAGGTGACTCGTCTCAACCACACGTCCGGCTCTGCCGCGGGTGAAGGAGTCAAGGAAACCTCTTTCATCCGGGCCCGAAGGAAACGATCGATCTTCGTTTTCGACCAGGCTTCGTCGATCACTTCGGGCGGTGCCGCGGACTTGGGGGGATCGAAGGCCCAATGGCGATTCCACTTGGCCCCCTCCTTGACCCATCGCACGAGAAGGGCGATTTCCCGGCTCGTCAGTGGATTGTCTTCCTCCACCGGCGGCATCCGATCGTCCTCGCTGGAGGTGGTGATGCGCTGGACGAGGACGGAGTCCTCGGGGAAGCCTGGCCGGATGACGATGTCCTCGCCCTTGTCCCGGATGAATTCGCCGATGTGGTCCAGACGGAGGTCGGCCTCGCGTATCGCTTCGTCGGGCCCATGACAACCGAAACAGTGGTCGGCGAGAATCGGGCGAATCTGGCGGGCGAAGTCGACGGGCGCGGAGTGCGTCGTGACCGGGTTGGCGCGCTGGGCCGAGGCGATTAGCGAGCAGGCCAGCAGGACGGGGATCAGGCACCAGGGGGCCGGGAAAGGTCGTTTCATGGCGTAGCTCGGTTTCCAGGAGGGCCGAAGTCGTTTTCCGTCCAGTGATTGCAACAAGCCTTGGTTTCTACGGTCGGGAACTCGGGAGGTTTCACGGGAGTTGATCGCATCCGCCGCGAGCGCGTCCGGGCCTGCGCGATGTTCACCCGCGAGCGGCCCTCGCCGACCGGGCCGGGGAGAGCCTCTCAACGGGTCCTTATCAGGTGGAAGTCGGATACGACCCGGGGCTGTCGGGGGTTCTCGGCCCCGTACCCCACAATCCAGAGGAAACAGCGACCCTCGGCGGCTCCATCCATGAATCGGGCCCATTCCAGGGCGGCCGTCAGATCCTCCTCGTAGATGAGCCGATCGGCTTCGGTCAAGAACCGACCGAATCGATATCGGCCTGTCCGTTGGCGGAGGAAGCCCAGCTCGCGCATGGGAACGAGAAGATGGATGACCAGCCGATCCAATCCGGTGGCGTCGATGCGCAGGATCGTCGATCTTGAGTCCTTCTCTCGCGGCGAGATGAGTGGACGGTGAGGAATCAGCGCTAGGGACCGAGCTCCCAGTTCGAGCTGGGGGGCAAGCATGCGGCGCACCCGCGCCCCCTGATCGTCCAACCACAACGCGGTGAAGTCTCTTCCTTCCGCGTGGGCCCAGAAAGCGATCGGCGTCTGCTGGAGCGGATGCGGACCGAATCTCCGCTCGAAGAGAATCGGATAGACGGCGTGGTTGCCAGCCCCGAAAGGGGCAAGGTCGGTCTGCCCCGTGGCGAGCGGATAAAAGAGCGCCGCTCCCAGGGTTTCTCGCAGGTTGTAGACGAAGACTTCCCCCGCCGGCGCGGCTTGGATCTGGCGCCGCAGATCCACAGAGAGGCGAGAGGCGTATTCGTAGTCCTCCAAGTTCTCGTGCAACCTCCATCCCGAGTGGAGGGCGAGGGCGGCGAGGAGCGCGATCCCAGCACGCCGATCGAACGAATGTTCCGCCAAGGCGGCCCACCCGCAGGCCACCGCCCACATCACCGTGTGCCACCGCTGGCCATTGGAACCATGCACGATTGGGTCCATGAGCAGGATCGGCAGAGCATAGACTCCCGCGAAGGCGAAGAAGACCCAGGCCGGATTGCGCCGTCGGATGAGGCCCTTCAACCCGATTGCCAAAAGGAGAGCTCCGGCCGCGAGTGCGGCCAGCCGAGGCCAGGAAGCATCGAATGCGAACTTTGCCCCTGAGCCGGGCACCAACAGCTTCAGGTAGGCGACCCCGATGCGGCTCCACTCCGTGTTCGTCCCCTGGGCATCCAGTTCGTGGAACGGCGCATAGCCTCCGACCCAGACCCCCAAGATCCAACGTTTTGCCACGAGATAGACGAGGACGGGGATGACAAAGACGCACCAACGCAGGATATCCCGTCGTCCCCTACGGCCATCGAAGATGTCCGCCAATGCGAGAAAGAACAGAGCGAGAATCCCCGTCTCCCGGTAGAAGATGGCCAGGGTGAGGGGGACGATGGCAAGCAAAACGGCACGGCGTGGGCGTCCCTGACGCATCGCGCGGATGTAGAGCCAGATCGTCACGAGCGAAAGCAGGGTGCAGACGGACGTGGAACGGCCGGCGAACCAAGCCACGTTGTTCGCGGCCCAGGGGTTCGCGAGGAAAAGGAGACTGGCAGCCAACGCGAACAGGGGGCTTAAGAACTTTTTCGCGACCACGAACCCCATGGCGACCGAGGCCCCTTGGATTACGACGTTCTCGGCGAAGTAGGGGTCGGCGTGATTCCCGAAGAGTCGAGCGTCGACGCAGAAGTGCCAGGTGAACAGCGGGCGGTAGAATTGGATGATCCCCGTGTCCCAAAACGGCGATCCCATGTGGTGGAGGAACCCTTCGAGGATGTTCGTTCTCCATCCCTGAGCCACGAGAATGAAATCGTCGCAGCGAAACTCCGGGGTCCAGTGGAGAAAGAAGGGGACGCACGCGACGAGGCCCAACGAGACGGTGACGACCACTGTTTGAAGGGGCGTGTCGAAGCGTTCCGCGCGTATTCTCGGACGGTGCAAGGGTGTCTCTCCGGGCGTTCCCACGTCGCGATCGACGTGTCCGCACCCTAACCGCGGTGGGCGACTTGACGCCACGCCGAGAAGGGGCATTCTTGGCCTGCCCCGCGAACCGTCTTCAAGGAGTTTCCCGAGAATGCGTCTTCTCCAACTCATCATCCTGGCTCTTCTCCCGACCTTCGGCGCCGCGGCGGCGCCCCAAGGGCCCTTCATCGTCCTCCCGAAAATCTTCTCCGACGGCATGGTTCTCCAGCGGAACACAGAGGTGCCGATCTGGGGCTGGGCGGCGCCGGCTGGGCGCATTCAGGTCGAGGCGTCCTGGGGGGCTGCCTCGGAGGCGGTCGCCGACGGCGCCGGGCGCTTCGTGGTCTGGCTGCCGACCCCCGACGCCGGTGGTCCGTACCAGCTGACCGTGAAGGGGGTGGACACGGTGACGATCCATGATGTCCTCGTGGGCGAGGTGTGGTTTGCCTCCGGACAGTCGAACATGGAGTTCCCTGTGGCCCAGATCGAGGGAAGCGAGGAGGAGCTCGCGAAGGCGTCGGATCCGAAGACCCGGTTCTTCGTCGCTCCCAATCTTCTCGCCACATCGCCGCGGGCCGACGTCCAAGGCAAGTGGGTGGGCTCCGATCCAGAAACGGTCAAGGACAAGAGTGCCGTTGCGTGGTTCTTCGCCCGTCGGCTGCGCGAGGACTTGAACGTGCCGGTGGGGATCATCGAAGCGGACTGGGGCGGGAGCACGGCGGAGGCATGGATGAGCCGAGGAGCCCTGGAACGGTTCCCCGAGTTTGCCGAGATCCTGGAGCACCTCGAAGTTCTCAGCGATCCGGTGCGCCGTATTCGCGAGGATCGAAAATCCGAGGACGAGTGGTGGAGTCGTTTGGACACCACCAAGATTGGGAAACGCTGGCTGGACCCGTCACTGGATGATTCCGGTTGGAAGAAGACCGGGTTGCCGGCCGGCTACTCGGATCTTGGACTCGCCGACTTCGACGGAATCGTCTACCTGCGTCGCACGTTCACGATTCCCGAGGGACAGAAGATCCAGGGTGCCGTGCTTCGACTCGGCCCCATTGACGACTACGATGACGTGGCCGTGAATGGCACGCTCATCGGCAGCACCCACGCGGAGGGGCGTTGGGGGGACAAGAGGCGCTACGAGATTCCCGCCGGGCTTCTTCGTACAGGACGCAACACGGTGGCGATCCGGGCGCTCGACAACGCCGGTCCGGGAGGGCTCACCGGAGCGCCCGACGACTACGTCTTGGAGCTGAAGGGGCGACGGGGAATCCCACTCGCCAAGGGGTGGAGATGGCACCGGGGACCCGCGCGGGCGGATCTCCCCTCGAAGGAGGCGAGTTCCACCCTGAATCACCGGACGGCCACGCTTCTTTTCAACGCCATGGTCAAGCCTCTGGCCCCCTACGGAATCCGGGGAGTGCTCTGGTACCAGGGGGAGTCGAATCGTCTGCGACACAGCCAATATCGGCGACTCTTTCCGGCCCTCATTCGCGATTGGCGAGACCAATGGGGGATGGGCGACCTTCCCTTCTACTTCGTGCAGATCGCACCGTTTCGCTACGGAGGAGACCGGGGCGAAGCTGCGCTCTTGAGGGACGCACAACGCGAGGCCTTGGCACTCCCCAACACGGGCATGGCGGTCACCGTCGATGTCGGCGATCCTGGAAACATCCACCCCAAGAACAAACGGCCGGTGGGGGAGCGCCTGGCACGGCTCGCATTGCACGATCTGTTCGGTCGGGACATCGTGAGGTCGGGACCCGTCTATCGGTCCGCCGTGAGAGACGGCCACGGCATGCGCGTGATGTTCGACACCTTCGGTGCTGGTTTGGAACTGAGGGAATCGCCGCGACCGCGATTCATGGTGGCGGGGCGAGATCGCGTCTTCCACGTCGCCAAGGCCAGGGTCGAGGGGGAGACGCTTTTCGTCTGGAATCCTCACGTTCCTCATCCCGCGGCGGTGCGGTACGACTTCACCCCCGCCTCAGCGGGGGCGCTCTACAACAAGGAGGGACAGCCGGCCGCACCTTTCCGCAGCGATGACTGGGACGATCGACTTCCCCCTCCGCAGAATGAATGGGAGATGACCTGGTGGCGGAGCGACGACGCGCAGTTGAAGCCCATCTTCGACGGAAAGACTCTGGATGGGTGGAAGAACGTCAACTGCGCTCCGGAGACTTGGACGGTCAAGGATGGGCTCATCGCGTGCACGGGTCATCCCACTGGCGTCCTTCGGACCACCAGGCAGTATGAGAATTTCGTGCTGGAATTGGAGTGGCGACATCTTCAGCCCGGAGGGAATGCAGGTCTGTTCGTCTGGAGCGATCCGCTGTGCGCGCGAGGGCAACCGTTCACCCGAAGCGTGGAGTGCCAGGTCATGGACGGTCGTGACGGGGGCTGGTTCACGAGCGATGGGGACATGTTTCCGATTCACGGGGCGACCATGATCCCCGAGAACGGTCAGGGAGGAAGTCGAGCTTTCCCCACCGAGCGGCGGGCGAACGACTCGCCGTTGTGGAACCACTATCGCATCGAAGCGAACAACGGCACGCTCACCATGTCGGTCAACGGCAAGGTCGTCACGCGTGGCCACGACGTGAGCCCGCGAAAGGGCTACATCTGCCTCGAGTCGGAAGGCTCCCCCGTGGAGTTTCGCAACCTTCGCCTGAAGGAGTTGCCGGGAAATCCGGAACTGGCCCCCAAGGACGCAGCCCAGGTGGCGCAGGGCTTCCGAAGCCTCTATACGGGGCTCGATTTTCGGGGATGGAAATTCACGCCGGCCCACAAGGGTCACTGGCGGGCCGCGGATTGGACGATCAACTTCGACGGCAAAGGGCCGGACCTGTGGACGACGGAGTCCTTCAAGGATTTCGTCCTCGTGTGTGACTGGAGGTGGACGTCCAAGCCCTCGAAGCGTCCACGCCCGTTGATCGGTCCGGACGGCCTCGAAGTGAAAGGTGAGGACGGCAAGCCCAAGATGGTCGAGGTGGACGACGCGGGAGACAGCGGAATCTATCTGCGGGGCAATTCCAAATCTCAGATCAACATTTGGTGCTGGCCCGTCGGATCGGGGGAGATCTGGGGGTACAGAACCGATCCGAAACAGAGCCCCGAGGTGCGCAGGGCGTGCACCCCGTCGGAGGCCGCGGACCGACCCATTGGAAGTTGGAATCGGTTCGTGATCACCATGGTGGGGGACGAAGTCACCGTGGACTTGAACGGACGTCGGGTGATCGATCATGCCCGACTTCCTGGCGTGCCCGAAGAAGGACCGATTGCACTCCAGCGCCACGGGGCTCCGATCCAATTCGCGAACCTCTACATCCGAAGGATCACGGGCAGGTAGCCTCGAAAGCCGTCTTCGGCCGCGGGGTCATGGGAGGTGGCGATTTTTGAGCGGCACCGAAGTCGTTGGTCGGAATGACCTTAGGGGCCCGCTGTGTGGGCTTTGTGTCGATACGGCGGTTTTCAATGTGTCTTCACGGCGCCGTCTTAGTACCATGGCAGACAGAACCCGCTTTCGCGGGGGCCATGTGTCCCTCGAAAGCAGCGTCGAGAAACGGTTTTTTGATGCAAGGGTCAGGTTGAGCTGGACCAAGTTCCAGCCAGATTGAGTTCGAGAAGTACGGAATGTCTCAGAATAGACTTTATGTCGGTAATATGTCCTTCAGCACCACAGAGAGCGATCTCGAGCAGGCCTTCGGGGCCTTCGGGAGCGTTCAGTCGGTGCACCTCGTCCTTGACCGTGAGACCGGCCGCCCCCGCGGCTTCGGCTTCGTGGAAATGGGCACGGATTCGGAAGCCCAGGCAGCCATCGAGGCTTTGAACGGCACCGAGTTGGCCGGACGCACCCTCACCGTGAACGTTGCGAAGCCCCGTGAGAATCGCGGCGGTCGTGGCGGTGGCGGCGGCGGCTACGGTGGTGGCGGCGGCGGTCGGGGTAATCGCTGGTAAACACCAGTCCCAACCCAATCAAGCGGGTCGCATGCGTGCGGCCCGTTTTTTTTTGTTTTGGGCTCCGCCCTCCCCGCTTCCCCCTCGCGCCGGCCTTGCGAGTCGATATGATCGCCAGCCATGGCCCTTCGACTCATCGAATGCGTAGCACCCGCGGACGCCGAGGAGCATATCCTCGAGATCGTTCGGAAGTACTCTGTCGTGGCTCAATGGTCACGCCAACTGGCTGACGGTCGACGTGAAGTCCAAATCCTCGTCGATGCCCGCGAGACGGAATCGATCTTGGACGAATTGGAAAGCTACTACGCGGCCGGCCCTGATTTTCGCGTTCTCCTGACGCCTGTCGAGGCCACGGTGCCTCGTCCGGACAAACCCGAGCCGAACGACGAGCCATCGGGAGAGGAAGAGCCGGCGCCGCCCCCGGACCGTATCAGCCGGGAAGAGCTCTACACCCAGGCCGAGTCCGGCGTGGGGGCGGGTCGTTCCTATTACCTCACGGTGCTTTTGTCCTCTCTCGTCGCTGCGATCGGACTCGTTCGAAGCGACACCGCCGTCATCATCGGGGCGATGGTCATCGCTCCTCTCCTCGGACCGAACATGGCCCTGGCTCTGGCGACGACCCTGGGCGATGAGAAACTGGCCAGGAAGGCCTTCGTCGCCAATGTCAGCGGCCTGGGGTTCGCCGTTCTCGTCTCGTTGGCGTTCGGGAGCTTCATCCTCCTGATCGGCCATGACCCCACGGCCTCGGAGAGTGTTCTGGCTAGAGCCTCCGTGGGGTACGCCGACGTGATTCTGGCGCTGGCTTCGGGGTGCGCGGGGGCACTCGCTTTCACGAAGAACGCTTCGGGAACCCTCGTGGGAGTGATGGTCGCCGTGGCCCTGCTGCCCCCGGCGGTTTCCGCCGTTCTGCTCTTCGTGGGGGGCGAGTTTCGTCTCGCTGGCCAGGCCGTGCTTCTCTTCGTCACCAATGTCATCGGCGTCAACCTGTCCGCGGTGTGCACGTTCCTTCTGAGCGGGATTCGTCCCCGAACTTGGTGGGAGGCCGACCGAGCCCGCCGCGCGAGTCGCCGCGCGATCACAGCTTGGATCCTCCTGCTCATCATCCTGGTGGCCATCCTTTCTCTCGACTGAGGGTTTCAGATGCTTCGTTGTTCGCTCGGCATGCTGGTCGTCATCCTGGCCGCTTGCGGCGAAGGGCCCCCCCGGGGCCGGAATGAGGGAGCCGTTTCTCCCGTAGGTCCCGCGGGCATGGTGTGGATTCCTTCGGGTTCGTTTCTGATGGGGTCCGAAACGGGAACGCCGGACGAACGCCCCGTGAGAAGAGTGGAGATCGACGGGTTCTGGATGGAGCGCACGGAAGTGACGAATCGCGCTTTCGCCGAGTTCGTCGAGAGGACGAGCTACGTCACCGTGGCCGAACGGACTCCCGCCCCGGAGGATTTCCCTGGAGTTCCCGAGGAGAATCTCGTCCCGGGCGCGCTCGTGTTCACGCCTCCGGCGGGACCTGTGGACTACGACGACCCCACGCTGTGGTGGCGCTACGTGCCCGGTGCGTGCTGGCGGCATCCTCTCGGCCCGGACAGCGATCTCGAGGGCTTGGACGACCACCCCGTCGTCCAAGTCGCCTACGAAGACGCCTTGGCCTACGCGCGCTGGCGAGGTTGGGATCTACCCACCGAGGCGGAATGGGAGTATGCGGCGCGGGGGGGCTTGAGGGAGGCCATCTACCCGTGGGGCACCTTGCGGCACCCTGCCGGGCCGGCGCCCGCGAATATCTGGCAGGGGCCGTTTCCAACGGAGAACACCGCTCTCGACGGGTTCGCGGGCACCGCCCCCGTCGGGAGATTCCCCGCCAACGCCTGGGGGCTTCGAGACATGGCCGGCAACGTGTGGGAGTGGTGTCGGGACTGGTATGCGCCGGATTCCTACCGCCGCGGCGTCCGGAGAAACCCCACCGGGCCGTCCCGAAGCTTCGATCCTCAGGAGCCAGGGGTCCCCAAGCGGGTCATGCGCGGAGGGTCCTACCTTTGCAGCGATGCGTACTGCAGGGGATTCCGAGTCGCTGCGCGCATGAAGACCTCGCCGGACACGGGGCTGTGTCATCTGGGATTCCGCTGCGTTTTTCGGCCACGTCGGTGATGGTCGACGCTCGAGGGCGGACGGAGGGAGTCAGATCTCGACCTGCTGTCCCAATTCGACAACCTGTTTCGCCGGTACATTGAAGAAGCTCGTTGCCGGGCGGGCGTTCCTCGTCATGAAGAGGAAAAGGGCTCTCCGCCAACGGGGGAGACTCGGGCGCCGTGCGTGGACGAGTTCCTCGCGGCCGACGAAGAAGGTGATGTCATCGAGGGGTGCATCCAAACCCTTGTCGCGCGCAAGGGCCAGCACGTGGGGGACGCGAGGCTCTTCCATGAACCCGTAGCTCGCGAGAACCTGGAAGAATCCGTCTCCGAGGTCACGGATCTCGACCTTGTCGTCGCGCGCCACCTTGGGACGGTTCGCCGTGCGAATCGTGAGGATGATGACGTTCTCGTGCAGGACATGGTTGTGAGCGAGGTTGATCCGGAGCGCCGGAGGCGTCGCGTTGGGAGTGCCGGCCATGAAGACGGCATGACCGGGCACGCGGGGAATCTCCTCCCGTCGAAGTTCGGCGAGTAGCTCGTCGAGAGCCGGGGCGTCGCCGTAGAGCCGCTCTCGAACGACTACGCGCCCCTTCTTCCAGGTTTGCATGATGAGAAAGGCGACCCCGCCGATCACGAGAGGAATCCACGCCCCATGGGTGATCTTCCCGATGTTGGCGAGGAAGAAGGAGATGTCCACGACGAGGAACAGGCCGATCAGAGCGCCCACGGCTCCCTGACTCCACTTCCAAATGTGGCGCGCCACCGCGCCCAAGAGAAGACTTGCGATGAGCATCGTCGTCGTTACCGCAACGCCGTAGGCCGCCGCGAGCTTGCTGGATGTCCCGAAGATGAGAACGAGGACGATCGTGCTCAGCATCAAAATCCAATTGACCGACGGGATATAGATCTGGCCCTCCTCCGTGTCCGAGGTGTGGCGGATCTGCATCCGGGGGAGAAATCCCATCTGGATGGCTTGGCGGGTCAGGGAAAA
>DRQF01000086.1 GCA_011369445.1 Planctomycetota bacterium
CGGCGATGTCGTTCTTCTACTGGGGGAACGCTATCTCAAAGGACAGCCGGAAGGGGACGTGAAGGCGCGGACCGAGGCAGCGGGGGAATCCCTTTTTCGGGTCCACGTGGACCACTGCCCGAGCTGCCGGGAGAGCCGGGTGCGCACGCTGGATGGCCCCGTGCCCATTTCCGCAAACCTCGGCGAGACCCTTCTTTGCGAAGGAAAACGGTCCGGCGTGGAGCTGCCCAATGGTGGCGCGGCCGCGCCACGAGGCGCCCCCCACTCAGCCCCGCTTCGAGGAGATTCTCGGTCAGGATCGGGTGGTGGAGCCCTTGAAGATCGCCCTCGAGACGGCTCGCATCGAAGGGCGGCGTCCCGACCCCATCCTTCTGACCGGGCCGGCGGGAGGCGGCAAGACGACCCTCGCCCGCGCCGTCGCCTCTGAGCCGGGGCGCCGCGCCGTGGACATTTCGGCACCCGTGGTGGAGCACCCGGCGGCCCTGATGACGCTTGTCGCCGGATTGGACGACGGGGACGTGCTCTTCATCGACGAGATCCATGCTCTGCCCCAGCGGGTGGCGGAGATGCTCTACGAGGCCCTGCAAGAGAAAACTCTCACCCTTCCCATCGCCCAGGGCTCCCGGATGACGACGATCACCTTGAGGCTCGCCGACTTCGTCACCGTGGCCGCCACCACCGACCCGGACAGGATGCCTTGGCCGCTGCGGGACCGCTTCACCCACCAGGAAGTGCGGATGTCTATGGCGAAGACGACCTCGCCCTCCTCGCGGAAAGGACCGCGGATCGCTTGGAGCGTCCGCTGACGAAAAGTGCCGCCCGGCTTCTGGCGAAGGTGGCCCACGGCACGCCCCGCCGATTGATCGCGATGGTGCGCTGCGCCCGGGATGTCGCGGTGGCGCGGTCGCGCCCCGGGTGCGATACGGCTCAATCGCTGGGTAGATTCACCGGCTCCGGCGCCGTGCACCGTATTGACGCGAACTCAGGGAAGGACCTTGGCGCGGTACATGTTGATGGCGTTGCCCTTGGAGGGGTCGACGGCGAGGAGCGTGACGGCCTGGATGCCGAAGGGGAAGCCGATGATCGACGGATCCGCGGGGATGGGAGCCGTGACGGATGTTCCAACCGATACCGTGGTGACGAGACTCAATGTCGCGTTGCCGGCCAGGATGAACCCATAGGGGGGCGCGAAGAAGGCGCCGTCGAGAAGCCCGCTCAGAAGCACGACTAATCCACCCGGATCGCCCGTGACGGTGAAGGTGACGGCTCCCCCAATGCGAGGTGCGCCCACAGCATCCATGTGCCATCGGCTGTATTCATAGGCGCCCATGTCCGCCAACATATTCCCGTCGAGCTGGGCGTCCAGGACGCGGGAGGCCTCGCGAAAATCACTGAAGACGTTGATGCCCGTGGATTGGTCACCCGTATTGACGCACGGCGACAGGGGCATCAGATCCAAGTCCCCCACCCCGAGGGAGGGGTCGACGAATTGGGGATCGACGTCGATGTTCCCGTTGAGGCCGGCGAAGACCGGGTCGCCGTCGGACGCGATGATGTCTCCCATGCCGAAGCCGGTGTAGTTCCCACCCCCGTTGTTCCAGGAGATGGTGTTGATGACCGTCGCCGAGCCGGCGGTGCGAGTCACACCCATGCCGCCATTCGCCGTGCTGGTGGCGTGCCGGAGAGCAAATCCCCCCCCTTGCAGCCGAATTCCGTCTCCGAGGCAATCGAAGGCGACGAGATTGGAGGGGTTGCCTCCCGCATCGGAGAGTTGAAAGCCGAGCCCCGCCGTGTGCTCCACGCGCACCGACCGCAGCGCCGTGGTCGCCGATTGGTTCTCGAGCGCCGCGAAACCGGAATTCCCCGTGTAACGGATGAGCGCGTGTTCGATGCGGGAGTTCGTCGCAGAAGACTGCACCACCACCCCACGCCACGCGCCCGCGGATGGCGCTGTCGTCGTCCCGTCGTTGTTGGTGTCCCCGCCGAACGCATCGTCGGCCAGGCTCGTGAGTACGACGGGCAGGGAACCGGTCCCCTGGATGTCGAGGGTCCCGCTGACGGTGAACTGCAGCCCCGACTGGAACTTGAAGATGACTCCCGGGAGCAAGGTCAAACGACGGGGGTTGCCGACGGAGACGCTGGCAGCCAGGACGCCGACGCTGCCCATGAGATTCTCGGGCCCGATGGCAAGGTCGGACGTCACGGTCCCGTTGACGATGTGGACATAGTCACCCCCGTTTCCGGTGGCTTGGTTGTTGATGAAAAACGGAAGATGGTTCAACGACGCCCCTTCGATCGCCACGGCGCCGTTGTTGGTGAACACTCCATTCGCGATGACGACGCCGACGCTCCCGCCACCCAAAAGGATCGCCTGGGCCGCGCCGTCGCTCACACGGCAGTCGGAGACCTGAATCGGAGCTCCGATCTGCATTCCAGCGAAGGCGGAGTTCCCGGCAAAAAAGACCTCGCAATGATCGAGGACGCTCGCAGCGGCGCCGGTGTTGAAGACAAGACCCCGCCAATTTCCGGGGGTCCCCGCCGTCGCGCCGTCCTTGGCGGTGTCGCCGCCATGGGCGTCGTCGTCGAGGGACGTGAAGACGATGGAATTGCCCGACGCGCCAAGGCAGGTCAACGTTCCGTCGATCGTGACCTGCACACCGGTCGTGAATTTCACAATGAGCCCCGGTTCGAGGGTGAGTGCTGAGCCGGAAGGAATGGAAACGTTTGCGTCGACCACGAGAACGGAGTTCGGCAGGTTGTCGGACCCGATCATCATGGGGGCGCTCACGTTCCCCACCGTGATGTGGGCGTAGTCGCCCAAGGTATTCCCGGACGCCGTGTTCCCGCTGAAGTTGGCCAGCGCGCGGATGTCGACGTTCTCGAGGGGATAGCCCACGTTGTTCATGAGCTGGCAATTCGTGATCGTCACGCCGCTGTTCACGTTCTGCAGGCCGATGGCGTCGCTCGCGCACTCGGCAACGAGCGTGTTCGTCACCGTGATCCCCGCTGAGATCTCAAGACCGAAGAAGAAAGAATTGCCGGCAAAGACGATCTCGCACTGATCCAGGACACTGGCCCCGGAATTCGTGTTGAAGACGAGGCCCCGCCAGTCTCCTGGAGTGCCGGTGGTCGCGCCATTGTTGTTCGTGTCGCCGCCATGAGCATCATCCTCGAGAGAGGTGAAGACGATGGGATTGCCCGACGCGCCAAGGCAGGTCAACGTCCCGTCGATCATAACCTGCTGACCGGAAGTGAACTTCACGACGAGGCCGGATTCCAAGCTCAACGACGACGTTGAAGGAATCGAGAGATTGGTGTCGACCACGAGAACGGCGTTCGGCAGGTTATCGAAACCGATCATCATGGGAGTGCTCACGTTCCCCACCGTGATGTGGGCGTAGTCGCCCAAGGTATTCCCGGACGCCGTGTTCCCACTGAAGTTGGCCAGCGCGCGGATGTCGACGTTCTCCAAAGGATAGCCCACGTTGTTCATGAGCTGGCAATTCGTGATCGTCACGCCGCTGTTCACGTTCTGCAGACCGATGGCGTCGCTCGCGCACTCGGCAACGAGGGTGTTCGTGACCGTGATCCCGGCTGAGATCTCGAGACCGAAGAAGAAAGAATTGCCGGCAAAGACAATCTCGCACTGATCCAGGACACTGGCCCCGGAATTCGTGCCGAAGACGAGGCCCCGCCAGTCTCCTGGAGTGCCGGTGGTCGCGCCATTGTTGTTCGTATCGCCGCCATGAGCGTCGTCGTCGAGAGAGGTGAAGACGATCGGATTCCCCGACGCGCCAAGGCATGTCAACGTTCCATCGATCGTGACCTGGACACCGGTCGTGAATTTCACAATGAGCCCCGGTTCGAGGGTGAGTGATGAGCCGGGAGGAATGGAAACGTTTGTGTCGACCACGAGGACGGAGTTCGGCAGGTTGATGAAGCCGATCGATTGAGGCGCGCTCACGTTCCCCACCGTGATGTGGGCGTAGTCGCCCAAGGTATTCCCGGACGCCGTGTTTCCGCTGAAGTTGGCCAGCGCACGGATGTCGACGTTCTCCAAAGGATAGCCCACGTTGTTCATGAGCTGGCAATTCGTGATCGTCACGCCGCTGTTCACGTTCTGCAGACCGATGGCGTCGTTGGCACACTCGGCCACGAGGGTGTTCGTCACCGTGATCCCCGCTGAGATCTGGAGGCCGAAGAAGGCGGAATTCCCGGCAAAAACAACGTCGCAGTGATTCAGGACACTGGCCCCCGAATTCGCGTTGAAGACGATACCCCGCCAGTCGCCGGGCGTTCCGGTGGAAGGCCCGTCCTTGTTCGTGTCGCCGCCTCCTCGGGTGTCATCGGCGATGGACGTGAACGAGATCGGAGTCCCGACCCCTGTGTTGGCATCGAGCGTCCCATCGACCGTGAGCTGCGTCCCTGCGCTGAACTTGATCGTGACCCCCGTGGAGAGCGTCAGCGTAAGGCCAGTCGGAACGAAGAGGTTGGTGGCCGCGACGAAAACGGTTCCCAGAAGATTGTTCGGGTTGATCGTCAAGGATGTCGTGAGCGTACCGACTGTGACCCTCTGATAGTCGCCGAGAACATTGCCCGAGGCAGTCGTGGCGGAAAAGCCAGCGAGAGACTGAATGGGGCAATTGGTGACGGCGTATCCGCCGTTGTTCTCGATCGCGGAGTTGGCGATGGTTACGCCACTGTCGACGTTTTGTAGATCGAGCCCGTGCCCCACGAAGTCCGAAATGAGAGTGTTTAAGACCGTGATCCCCGCGGAGGTCTGGATGCCCGCGAAGCCGCTGCTCCCACCCCAGAGCACCTGGCAATGATCGAGATGGCTGGCGCCGGCCCCGCCGTTGAAGACGAGCCCACGCCAGTCCCCGGGTGCGCCCAGGGATGGTCCGTTGCCATTCGTGTCGCCACCGTGGGAGTCGTCCGCAAAGGACGTGAACGCGATGGGGCCGTTGGGGGTCCCGTTACAGATGAGGGTTCCGTCGATGGTGAAGGAGGTCCCGGGCATGAACTTCAGCACAACGTCGAAGGGGATGGTGAGGGTGCTCCCCGCCGGAACGTTGATGTTGCCCACGACGTTGTAGACCGCCCCCGAGATGAGGGGGCCCGGGGCGCCGTCGACGACGACTCCCGAGAGCGGAATAGGAATCTGGCCGCGGGTGGGCCGAGCCGGCAGCACGAAGACGAACGCAAAAACGAGCAGAACGAGGACGGTGCGATTCAACATGGCGGGGGGCTCCGGTACGGAAGGGAGAAGCACGTCGATAATCGCTCATTCTAGCAGCTTCCCCACCGCGTCGGGTGCTCTATTTTCCGAAAACATCGCTCGTAGAATCACGTCGAATGCTGATTGATCGTTGACAATCGAGCCTCCAACGACGACCATGGCGGCGTTCGGAAGCGCAGCGGGAATCCGGTTCGTCTTCAGGCGGGAGCGGCCCGACTTTCACGCCGAAACGAGAGGAGTAATCATGAAGACTTTGATCTGGGCCCCGGTGATTCTTGTCTTCTGTGCCGCGAGCCTACCGGCTCAGTGGCAGCCGGACATCATCCTTCAGGTCACGGGGACGAATGCGGGGAGTGGATTTGGACTCTCGGTGGCGAATGTGGGAGACGCGGACGGAGACGGCACGCTCGACTTCGCGGTCGGCGCCCCGGCGGAAGACATCGGCGGCATCGACTTCGGGGCGGTGTACATCCACTCCGGTGCAACGGGAAATATCATCTTGACGCTCCTAGGAGATTCCGTCGTCTCTCCATTGGGGACATCGGTGGCGGGCGCGGGCGACGTGGATGGTGATGGCGTCCCCGACATCATCGCGGGTGCCGTTCCCAACGCCACAATCGGTCAATTCAACGGTCCGCCAGGGGCTGTTCGCGTCTTCTCCGGGGCAACCGGTGCCCCCCTTTACACCATTCTCGACCAAGTCTCTGGCGGGCGATTCGGTCAGTCCGTGACTGGCCTCGGCGACCTGAATGGGGACGGGTTCGGCGATTTCGCGGTGGGGGCTCCCCTCGTCAACGGTGGAGGAGGGCCGATGTCGGGCATGACGTACGTGTATTCCGGAGCGACAGGAGCGGTCCTTTTCACCATCAATGGGAACACCGCAGGAGGTTGGCTCGGCTGGTCGATTGCCAACGTGGGAGATCTCAACGGCGACGGGATCTCCGACCTCGTCGTTGGCGCCCCCTACTTCATCTTCGGATCGTCACATGCATCAGCCCGCGTCTATTCCGGTGCGACCGGGGCGACGATTTACCACCTCGATGCAAGCGCCCCCGGAACGCGAGAGGGGTATTCCGTCAACTCTGCGGGTGACGTCAATGCGGACGGCGTCGGTGACGTCATCGTCACGGCGCTCGGTGGTAGTCAGCCGACCTACGTGCGAGTCTATTCCGGCGCATCGGGTACCGTCCTCTACACGATCGGGTCAACCGCCACTGCATTGAGCGCTTTCGGATACGCCGTCGCAGGAGCAGGAGACGTGGACGACGACGGATTCGATGACGTTGTCATCAGCACCCCTTGCGACGGAGTTGGTGGGCTTTGTTCCGGGACAATCCAGGTGTTCTCGGGACGGACGGGAGAAGTCCTTTACATGGCCCACGGCGACCCCGAGGATAGAATGGGTTGGTCCCTGGCCTGCATCGGGGATCTCAATGAAGACGGCCGAGCGGATGTTCTCGTGGGTAGCGCTGCCAGCGGCCTCAATGCGTCAGGCATCACCCGAGTCTACTCCTATCCTCCCCATCTCGAGCCATGCGCCGCCGGAAACGTGGGGGTCGGCATGGGCGGTCCCTACGACGTCCTCTTCGTCAATGGGTCGTCCGGAGGGCTACCCCGCATCGTCGACGTGAACCTGGACACGCCCTTTTCACTCGCGATGAACCAGCCTCCCACGAATCCGTACCCGGCGCCATTCGCCGTCGCCGCCGTTATCGGTTTGCCAGCCGCATCGGACATCACGCCTCTCCCCTTCGGCATCGGCGACTCCTGTCTTCCCGCTACGCCGGGATACCCGGGTTACTTCATCCTCACGAATAGTTTTGTCGCTCCGCCCAACGGTCCCGTCACATCGACGCCCGCACCCTGGGCGTGGAGCCACCAGGGACTTCCCTTCCCCTTTACCCTCACGCTCCAGGGCGTCATCCAGGGAACCCCCTCACTCGTTCAACTGACCAACGCCGTGGCGCTCAGGATTCGATGAGCATCCGGCACGCGGAGTTCGGTCGCCCTGAGAATTCAGTGAGGGGGGCGACGAAGAAGCGATCGATCCATCCCCACGAAGGCATACACACGGAGGCCATGTCATGAAAACCATCCCCCTCATCCTGATCCTCCAAGGCCTCCTCGCAGCCCAGGGATCCCCCTTAGTCCTTCAAACCTTCACCGGCAGTTTTCCCAGCGCGTTGGTAGGCTCATCAGTGGCCTACCTGGGCGACGTCGACGGTGACGGCGTCACCGATATCGCCTTCGGCGCGCCGTTGGACGTTTCGGGACGCGGCTCCGTCAGCATTCACTCGGGCGCCACCGGCGCACCCCTCTCGCAGTTCAGTGGAAACCTGACGGGGCCCCACTTCGGCATCGCCGTCGCGCCGGCGGGAGACGTGGATGCCGACGGCGTGCCCGACCTCATCGCGGGGGCGGATTTCAACAGCACCCTTGCTCCGATGGGTGGCGCGGCGTTTGTGTACTCCGGGTCCACCGGCGCCCTCCTCCACGCCTTCCACGGACAGACATCCTCCTCCCAGTTGGGGCAAGCCGTGGCGGGTGTCGGGGACGTGGATGGCGATGGCCATGCGGACGTCGCCGTCGGCGTCCCCCTCGACGACACCAGTGGTCTCAATGCGGGAGAAGTCCGGGTGTACTCAGGCAACACGGGAAGCCTTCTTTACGCCATCCAGGGGGGAAGTCCCGGCGCCAGGTTGGGAAGATCGGTCGCAGGCCTCGGCGACGTGGATGGGGACGGCGTCCCCGACCTGGTCGCCGGAGCTCCCTTCGAGGATGGGGGGCCTGCCATGTCTGGGGCGGCACACGTCTATTCAGGGGCCACCGGCGCCCTCATCCTCTCCCTGCCAGGCGACTCGACGGGCCAACAGTTCGGTCGCGCCGTCGCAGCGGCGGGGGATGTGAATGGTGACGGCGTGGACGATATCCTCGTGGGAGCCCCCTTCGAGACCGTCAGCTCGATGCCGCAGGCGGGCTCGCTCCGGATCTACTCAGGCGTGGACGGGACTCTTCTTCGGACGATTCAAGGAGAAGGCCCCAACCTTCGGCTCGGTTGGTCCATGTCGTCCATTCTCGACGTGGATGCGGACGGGTTCGCGGACATTCTCGTGGGGGCTCCCCACGACTCTCCGAACGGGCTCACCTTCGCCGGTTCCGTGCGCATTTACTCCAGCGCGACCGGGGCGTTGCTTTCGCAATTTGTTGGATTTTCGGCCGGTGCAGCTTCAGGAATGTCCGTGGCCGGTCGGGGGGATATCAACGGAGACGGCATTTGCGATCCCCTCGTGGGGGCTCCCAACGAGACAACGCTCCACGGCGTGGCGAGCGGAGTCGTCCGGGTCTACTCAGGCACCTTCCCTCCCCACCTGGAGCCCTGCGCCGCCGGCAACGTGGGCGCAGGGACGGCAGGCCCCTCCGACGTCCTCGTGGTCAACGGGAGCTCCGGCGTGCCAACCCGCATCGTCGACGTGGGAATAGGACAACCCTTCACCATTGGGGTCGCGCAGCCACCCACGAATCCGTTTCCGGCCGACTTCGCCCTGGGGGCGTTCATCGGGCTGGCAGGACCCTCGGAGGTGACAACCCTCCCCTTCGGCATCGGTACGTCCTGTCTCCCCGCGACGTCCGGCGACCCGGGTTACTTCATCCTCACGAACAACTTCGCGCCGGGTTCCCCTCAACTGATGACGTCGACTCCGACGCCTTGGGCCACGACTCATTCCGGGCTCCCCTTCCCCTTCACCCTCACTCTGCAAGGCGTCATCCGAGGCACCCCCGCCGTCGTGCAAGTCACCAACGCCGTGGCACTGAGGATTCAATAACGAGAGGATGAACCCATGGAAGCTCTCATTCGCATGTTCGCGATCGTCTCCGTCCTCGGCGGTGCGCTGTTGGGCCAGTGGACGCCCCAGGTGATCCAGCAGTTCACGGGAGCCGCCGCGTACGACCACATGGGCTCTTCGGTTGCCACTCTGAACGACGTGGACGGAGACGGCTTGCCGGATGTCGTCGTGGGCATCTCCGGCGACGACAGCGCGGCCCCGTATGCCGGGGCGGTCCATGTCTACTCCGGTGCGACCGGAGGTCTCATCCATGCATTCACCGGAGATTCCGTGATCAACCGTTTGGGTTCGGCCGTGGCCGCGGCTGGAGACGTCGACGGCGACGGCGTCACCGACATCATTGCGGGGGCCGAAACGAGCAGCGTCAACGGCGCGGGCGCGGGCGCGGCCGTCGTCTACTCGGGAGCCACCGGCGCGATCCTCCATACCTTGGCGGGCCAGACGCCCGTAGGCCTCTTCGGACATTCGGTGGCGGGCCTGGGCGACCTCGACGGCGACGGACTCGGGGACTTTGCGGTGGGTGCGCCCCTGAGCAACAGCGGAGGAGGGCTGGAATCGGGGACGACTCTCGTCTACTCGGGCGCTACGGGAACGCCCATCTTCACGTTCTCAGGCTCCACGCCTCTAGCCCACCACGGTTGGTCCATCTCCAATGCCGGCGACGTCAATGGTGACGGCGTTTCCGATCTCGTCGTGGGAATCCCCCACGTCGCCAACAACGGGGCGAATTCCGATGGCCAGGTGCGGGTCTACTCAGGCGCCACCGGCGGAATCCTGTATATCTTCGATGACAGCGCGCCTCCGTCGCTGGAGGGTTTCTCCGTGAGCGGCGCGGGCGACGTCAACGGAGACGGCTTCAGCGACATCATCGTGGGCACGCCTCCCCCGGTCAACGGGATGGGCATCGTACGCGTTTATTCCGGCGCCACCGGACAGATCCTCCACGTCTTCCCGGAAAGCAGCCCTGCGTACCTCGGCTACGGCCACACCGTCGCGGGAGCGGGAGACGTCAATGCGGACGGCTTCGACGACGTCGTCTTCGCCGACAACTCCAATAGCGCGAATGGAGTCCTGTCGGGTTACGCTGAAGTCCGCTCCGGAAAGACCGGGGCCCTTTTATTTCTCGTCCGTGGTTCCTCCTACGAGGCTCTCGGCTCCTCCCTTGCTGCGGTGGGAGATCTCAATGCCGACGGAGCCTCCGAAGTCATCATCGGTGCTCCCGGTCTCGACATCTTCGCCAATCCCCCCCCGACGGGGGCGGCGCGGATCTATTCCTTGCCTCCCCACCTCGGAGCCTGCGGGGAGGGCACCGTGGGGGAGGGCCAAGGCGGCCCCTTTGATGTCCTCCTCGTGAATGGCACGGCGGGAAGTCCATCACGCATCGTCGATGTAGGCTTGGATGCCCCCTTTACTCTCACCATGCTCCAGCCCCCCGCAAATCCGTTCCCGGCGCCGTTCGCCATCGGCGCCTACATCGGTTTGTCCGATGTGGGCGACGTCACGCCGTTGCCCTTCGGCGCCGGCAACGCCTGCATTCCCGCCATACCCGGAAACCCCGGATACTTCGTCCTTACGAACAGCTTCATTCCGCCGCCGAATGGTCTGGTTTCGTCGACGCCCACCCCCTGGTCTTGGAGCCATGGAGGCCTCCCCTTCCCATTCACCTTGACACTCCAGGGCGTCATCCAGGGAACCCCCTCACTCGTCCAACTGACGAATGCGGTGGCCTTGAGGATTCGGTGATGGCCGGCGAGACACGGCCCGCGATGGCGCCTAAGATGAGCGCATGAGTGGACCGAAGAGAATCGTTTGCCTGACCGAGGAGACCACCGAAGCCCTCTACCTCATGGGCGAGGAGAACAGGATCGTCGGCATCTCCGCCTTCACGGTGAGACCCGAACGCGCGAAGACGGAAAAACCCGTGGTTTCGCAGTTCATTCGGGCGAAGATCGACGACATCGCAGCCCTCGACCCCGACTTGGTGCTGGCGTTCTCCGATCTGCAGGCCGACATCGTTCGAGACCTAGTGAAGGCGGGCCTGGAGGTACACGCTTTCAACCAGCGCTCCGTTGCGGGCATTCTCGCCATGATCCGCCTTCTCGGTCGCCTCATCGATCGAGAGGAGAAAGGGGAATCCCTCGCCTCTCGCCTGGAGGCCAACCTGGACGCCGTACGGAAAAGAGCGGCCGCGCGCTCCACGCGGCCCCGGGTCTATTTCGAGGAATGGCCGGATCCCATCATCACCGGCATCCGATGGGTCTCGGAACTGATTGAGATCGCCGGGGGCGAGGACGTCTTCGCGGACTTCCGGGATCGCAGCCTCGCCAAGGACCGCCAGGCCACGCCGGCCGAGGTCATCGGCCGCAAGCCCGACCTCTACATCGCCTGCTGGTGCGGGAAGAAGTTTCGCGAGAAGGAAGCGCTTGCGCGCGCGGGCTTCGCGGAGGCGCCCTTCACCCGCCCAGGCCGCATGATCGAGATCGATCCCTCGATCATTCTGCAACCCGGCCCGGCCGCGCTCACCGACGGGGTCCTGGCTCTCGAGCAAGAAATCGCCCGGGTCGCCGCCGACCTCGACGCGGCGGCGTCCCACTGACGCGCCGACGCCGCCCAAAGAGGAATAGTGAGTCACGCGCCTGGTCGCTCAGTCTCTGTCCCTTCGTTCAGTAGAGCGAAATAGCGGTCATAGGCGAAGAGCCGGTTGCGGCGTTTCCCGGTCAGTTCACGCGCAATGCCGAGTTCGACGAGCACCTTCATGGCCGACGATGCAGCGGGGAAGGAGAGCCCTGTGTGTTCGCAAGCAGCGGACAACGAGAGGATCGGTCGTGCTTCGAGGGCCTTGTGAACGCGGAGCGCCGACCCGGCCCGTCGCCCGACCGTCGTCTCGATTCTCCCTCGGTCTTCACGAGACATCGTCGACAGACGTTGCGCCGTCTCCACGGCTCCCTCGGCCGTGACAAGGACCCCTTCGAGAAAGAAGGCGAGCCAAGCCTCCCAGTCGCCGTCTTCGCGCACCTGATTGAGAAGGGCGTAGTATTCCTCGCGGTGCTGCTTGAGATAGAGACTCAAGTAGAGGAGCGGCTCGTGAAGGATTCCCGCCTGACAAAGCAGCAAAGTGACGAGGAGCCGGCCCACACGACCGTTGCCATCCAAGAAGGGATGGATGGTTTCGAACTGGACATGGGCCAAACCCACGCGGACCAAAACGGGCAAGCCGTCATCCTCAGCATGGAGGAATCGTTCGAAGGACGTCATACAGTCGGCCAAGGCCACATGAGGCGGCGGAACGAAAGCAGCATTGCCGGGGCGGGTTCCGCCGATCCAATTCTGCGAGCGTCGAAACTCACCGGGGTCTTTGTCGGCGCCGCGTCCATGGGCGAGGAGCACCCGATGGATCTCCCGAATCAGTCGGCTCGAGAGAGGGAACCCGTTGCGCAGACGCTCCAGCCCGTGGGTGAGGGCGGCAACGTAGTTGGAGGCTTCCTGAACGTCATCGATGAGCGCCCCCGGAGCTTCCTCCAACTCGAAAAGCAACAGATCCGAAAGAGACGACTGGGTCCCTTCGATCTGGGACGAGAGAACCGCTTCCTTGCGGACATAGCTGTAGAGAAAAAGAGACGGTTCGGGCAGAAGGGTCGAGACCGCGTCCAGTCGGCCAAGGGCCAAAGTCGCCTTCTCGAGTGTCGGTTGCAAGGAACCGTCCAGGACGAGGGGAGGGTCCGGCGGAAGAGGAGCGGGCAGAAAAGCTCGGACGGACTCGCCGTCGAAAGGGGTCACGTCATAGTGGCCTGTCTTGGTCCGCTTCATCGTGGGGGCGCTCTCCCTGTTCAGGAACTCTGAATAGGCGAATTGGATACTAAGAGTTTTGACCTAAAACTCAATAGTAAACAATTCGCAAAGATGTCGGAACAGACGAAGACCCTGGAATGGACCCGAACTCGAAAAGCGAGGGGGTGAAGGCGGAGGTGAAAGGGGAAGCCGGGGCGGTGCTAAGTCGGCCTACCAGCGCTTCTTGCGACGGGCGCTGTGGTTGGTGGGGCGCTTGCCGTGATTGGCTTTCTTCGGCGGTCGGTTGTTCTTGGCCATGACAGATCCTCCAATCGGGACGAGGACTATAGCCCGAAGTCTCACGGAGACAAGGGAGGACGGAAGGGCAACGTCAGTCGGCCACGGCCCTGCGGAAAGCCGCTTCCGCCGCCTTGGCGGTGATTTCCAACGCCTCGTCATCGTGGGCGGAGGAGACGAACCAGGCCTCGAAGGGGGAAGGCGCCGGCATCACGCCGCCTTCGAGGAGCGCATGGAAGAAGCGGCGGTGTCGTTCCGCATCGGCGCCCATGACGGCGGCATAATCCTCAACCGGACCCTCGGCGAAGTAGGGGCAGAACATGGACCCCACCCGGTTCAGGGTGAGGGGACATCCAGCCCGCTCAGCCGCCCCCTCGAGGACCATTGCAACCGCTGCCGAGCGCTCCTCCAGGTCCTCGTAGAAGCCCGGGCGCGCCAGGGCGTCGAGCGCCGCTTGCCCCGCGGCCACGGCGAGGGGATTCCCGCTGAGCGTGCCCGCCTGGTACACGGGCCCGGCAGGCGCCACCTGCTCCATGAGATCACGACGCCCGCCGTAAGCTCCCACGGGCAAGCCGCCTCCGATCACTTTTCCCATGGTCGTGAGGTCGGGATCGATCCCGTACAGCCCTTGGGCGCCGGCGGCGTGGACGCGAAAGCCCGTCATCACCTCGTCGAAGATGAGCAGCGCCCCTCGATCCGCCGCCAGTTCCTTCAGGCCCTCGAGGAATCCCGCCCTGGGCGGCACGCACCCGATGTTGCCGGCGATGGGCTCCACGATGATGCAGGCGAACTCACCCGGATGGGCGTCGAAGAGGCGGACGGCGGAATCCAGATCGTTGTAGTCGGCGACGGAGGTCAATGCCGCCAGGTCGGCGGGAACGCCGGGACTCGTGGGATGGCCCAGGGTCAAGGCGCCGCTTCCCGCCTTCACGAGGAAGGAGTCGCCATGCCCGTGGTAGCAGCCCTCGAACTTGAGAATGCGATCTCGCCCCGTGGCGGCACGAGCCAAGCGGATGGCACTCATCGTGGCTTCGGTTCCCGAATTGACGAGGCGCACCATCTCCACCGACGGGACACGGTCGCAGATCGTCTCCGCAAGGACGACCTCTTCTTCCGTCGGCATGCCGAAGCTCGTCCCCTTGGCGAGAGCGGCCTTCAAAGCGCCGAGCACCTCGGCGGGCCGATGTCCCATGATGAGGGGCCCGTAGCTGAGGACATAGTCCACGTAGCGTCGGCCTTGCGCGTCGAAGATCATGGCTCCTTCGCCGCGCGCAACGAAAACCGGGTCACCGCCCACGGAGCGGAAGGCTCGGACCGGAGAATTCACACCGCCCGGCATCGAATGACGGGCTCGTTCCATCCACGTTGCAGCCATGGTCATAGCTCTCCTGCGAGGCGGGTTACAGCTCCCTGATAACAAGGCGCACCCCAGAAAAATCTTACTGACACGTCACATCGAGGGGAGGGTTTCCGCTCTTGGGGATGAACACGAAAGACCAAGGAGCTCGCCATGAGACATCGAATTCTTCCCATCACCTTCCTCGTCACGACCCTGGCGCTCGCGGTTTCGGCCCAGGACTTCGGCGCAACGGTCGTCCAGGACCCCTCCGCAGGGACCGCGACCTACACCCTCCTCGTTGACACCCCGCCGAACGGGAATCTTACTCCATTCTTCGTCGATCCCTTTCCCAAGCAGACGCCCTTCGTCGGCCCATCAGGACTCATCTATGTCCCTTTCATGGTTCCAGGGCCGCACTGGGTCCTGCATACGATTCCCCCGCTGGGCGGCCCCCCGACGCCCCTCTTCGTCCCCCCTTTGGACGACGGGCGCAACGACGTTCTCTACCCCTACTTCGCCCCCGATGGGCTGAGTCTCTACGTGACCCAGTTCCGCGAGGATGGAACATCCGTCATCCGCCATATCGACCCGAGTGGCGGCGACCTGGGGATCGTGATCGACCGCGGCGCCAGAACCGGCTGCTCGTCGGCGGCGGCGACTCCCGGGGGCGATCGGCTCTTCTACTCATCGAACCACGACGGTGACTTCGAGATCTACAGCGCTGACCTCAATGGCGCCAACGAGATCAAGCTCACCAACAACAATCTCTTCGACGCTGGGCCCGCGCCGAAAGGAGATGGATCCAAGATCGCGTTCAGTCGCGTCGATCCCTTCCAGCCCGGCGTCACCCAGATCTGGGTGATGGATTTCGACGGTTCGAATCAAGTGATGGTGACGAACCCCGCCACGCCGGGCATCAAGGCTCCCTTCGCCTGGGTTGGTTCGAACATCGTCTACACATCCAGCGAAGCCGGCAACTTCGACCTCTTCATGATCGACGAGAATGGGCAGGGGAAAACCGTTCTTCAGAACAGCCCGGATGCGGAACTCTACGCTCTGCCCGCGGACCTGTGCGGGTTCCCGGGGCCGGAACTCTTCCTGGACGTCATCGAACCGATCACGCCTCTCGGCGATCCCACGAACTTCGAAGTGGTGGGAGGCGGCGCGCCGCCGTCGGCGACCTATACTTGGGCCATCGGCGACGGAACCGCCGCCATGACCACCACGCCCTTCCTGACCGGCACGTACACCCAGCCGGGAGATTTTCCCGTCACCGTGTTCGTCGACGATCCCCCCAACGGTGTCTTCCGCATCCTGCCCTATATCGCGACCGTCTTCGATCCCGTCTATCCGGGAACGGGTGACGACATCCGGTTGTTCACGGGAATCGACGACACTCCCGACGCTCTGGACTTCAAAGAGGCGTTCCCGGGGCAGACTCTGTTCATCGACTACGACTCGCCCGGCGGGACGTACTTCGACGACCCCTACCTCATCGCAGGACAACTGTTCACTCCGGGTCAGCCTCCCTTCAACAACATCCCCGGCCTGTATCTGAATCTTTTTGGATTCTCACCCTTCATCCTCGTGGATGGGCTGAACCCCCTGGGGCCCTTGCCCCCGCCACCCATCCTGCCGGGCGGCAACCTCCACGGGTTCCCGATTCCACCCGGCGTTGGAGGCTTAGACCTCATGCTCCAGGCCCTGGTCTTGACGCCCAACAGTGGGAATGGATTCCTGGGAGTGAGCGACGGCAAGATCATCAGCTTCCCGTAGACCCGAAAAAAAACTCGGCCGGCGCGTCACCCCCTCGCCAATTTCTCCGTCTCTATGGGCGGAGACCAAGTCTCGAAGAGGTTGCGACGCGCCGTTCGCCTTTGTCGCGGGCGACAAGGGCGAGCTGTTCTTGACGCTCGCAACCACGGGGCCGACAATGGTCGGTCCCTTCTCGCGTCGAGGAAAGCACGGGTGCCCAAAGAGAGAAAATCAGGCCTTCTCCTTCTCGTCATCGTCGCAGCGGTCGCCCTTTTCGCGCTGCGCTTCCGATTCGACTGGGAAGCCTCGAACCTGGAGACGACGGCGGATCGTCCCACCGTCGAGGACACCTCCCAGCCCCGCCGCAGCGTCGGTGCCGGAGCACGCGACGTCGGCACACCTGCCCCCCCCATGGAGGACCCCACGCCGCCCCGCTCGGCGTTTCTCGTGGGGCACGCCTTCGATCCCGGGGGGCGCCCGCTGGCGGGAGTTCGGGTTCTTGCCGTCCCGGCGGATTCCAGGGCGATCCCCGATCTCGGGAAGAAGGATGCCGTCGAGTCCGAGGATGTCGCACTCAGCGACGAGGAGGGCGGGTTTCAGCTCCCGATCCCCGACGGCGACACCGCCTATGCAGTCTACGGCACGAAGGCGGGTTACGTCCCCGCTTGCGTCGACGAGGCCCTCGCCGGCCACGACATCGTCCTCAGACTGGACGCGGGAAAGACCTTCGAGGGCAGAGTTCTGGATATTGAGGGCGAGCCCGTCCCCGGCGCCCACGTCGCCTATCGAGCTTTTCTCGCCGGCAGTCGCATCCACCTCGAATGCGTGGCGGATGGGGAGGGGCGCTACCGCCTTGAGGGCCTCCCTCACGAGACCGCCGATCGGATGGGGTGGATCAAGGACTCCGCCTTTTTCGTCTCCGCCGAAGGGTTCGCCCCCCGACGCGTCTCGACATGGTTCCTCCAGATCGAGACCTCGGGCTCCACGATCCGTCAGGACTTCGTCATCAGTCGGGGGGGCACGCTTCGGGTGACCGTCATGGACGGGCTCACCCACACCCGTCTCCAGGGTGCCCGGGTGACCCTCCACCCCAACGGCGTGGACGGCCCCGGCATGACGAACCTGGGCGTAAGAGAACCAAGAGATCTCATTGCCTCGCCACCCATCGCCAGCGTCATGAGCGACGACGCTGGGCGGGCGGTGATCCCCGCCTTCCCCGCCTCCTACGGGGGGTGGCTCACCCTTCCCGTGCCCATGCCCGAGCCCCGTTGGGGCTACGTCCGAGCGAGCCGGGAGGGCTATGTCCCCGCGGGCGCTCCTGTCGCCGCCGTCGCGAGGGAAGGCGACACCCGCGACATCGAGCTCTCCCTCTACCCCACCGCCGCCCTCGAAGGACGCGTCCTCGGTCCGGACGGCCGGCCCCAGCCCGGCGCCCTTGTGACCGCAGAGCTCGACGGGTGGCTCATGCACCACGTCGCCCGATTCGTCCCCCCCGGGGTCCCGCCCCCGCCAACGATGATCTACTTCACCCCCGCCAGCGGTCAAAAAGGGCAGATTCAAGCACTCACCGACGGGGAAGGGCGATTCCGCTTCGAAGCGTTGCCGGTGGGGGCCCAAGGCTCCGCGCGCGTTCGCCTCGGCGCCACCTTCGACAACATGGCCACGGGCTACACTTGGGTCACCCTCGAGCGGGGCCGGTCCGTCAGGGCGGAGGCTCTCACCCTCACCCCCAGCCGCAACGTCCTCTTGGTCCAAGGACGTGTCCTGACCGAGAAGGACGAACCCGTCCGAGGCGCGCGCGTCACCTTGGAGTGGGGCCGGCCCGTCCGCACCGACGCGCAGGGAAGATTCCAGTTCCACGCCGAGGGGTTCGATCGGCGACTCTCCGCTTCCCCCGTCCTCATCGCCAAGGCGTCCGGCTTCGCGCGCTGGAAGCGAACCTTGCCCCGCGATCTGCCGGAAGGGGGCCTGCGCATCGTGCTCGTCCGCCCCCACACCCTCGGGGGCCGTGTCCTCGACGCGGAGGGACAGCCCGTCCCCTCCGCCCTGGTGACCGCGGAGTCTCCCGATGAAGGCGGTCGCTGGAACCGTTTCACGACCCAGACCGACAGCGCGGGACGCTTTCGTTTGGAGGGTCTCCCCAAGGGCCCCTTTCACCTCCAAGTCCGCGACACCCTCCTCGGTCTTGGCCAATTCGCGGAGAAAGCGGTTCCCGCCGGACGAGACGACCTCGTGCTGCGCTTCTCCCGCCCCCTCCCCCGTCTCGGCACGTTGAGAATCAAACTCCGAGAGGCCCGGTCCGGGGCTCCCGTCTTGGCTCCGGTCGAAATCCTCCTCGAGAGCGGGAACGTCCGGAGGCAGGGGGCGCGCCGCTCCCTCGACACCTTCATCCTCGCGCAGGCGCCGGAAGGAGAAGGCACCCTCACCGTGAAAGCGCCGGGGTACGTGAAGAACACGTCGCCCGTCACGGTCTCCGCGGACACGACGACGAACTTGGATCTCCACCTGGAACCCGCGATCCGCGTGGAGCTCGACCTCGAGATCGAAGACGCCAAGGAGGCCGGGCCGGGGCCCTTTTCCGTTGTCGTCACGGGGGAGAACGGCGACGCGCGGGAAACGCCGGTCCCCTTCGGGAAAAAGCGCCTCGTGCTGGACACCCTGGGGCCTGGCCACTGGACGATCACGGCGCGCAATCGCCAGGACGGTCGTCGTGCCCGGGTGACGGCGAGCCCCCTCGCCCTCGAACTTCGTCCGGGGAGCGATCCGGTCCGCGCCACCCTCGAGCTGACGCGCGCGGGCGTGGTGGTCATCCCTCTCCCCGTGCTGGAAGACGGCGCACTCCGCGTCCCCGCGACCCCGGGATCGGATGGCAAGACTCCGACGCCGGAGAGCCTGAAGGCCTACTTCGATGTGCGCAAAGAGATCCTGCGCCGCGCCGGTGCCCTGACCATCATCGCGCGCCGAGGCGAAACCCTGCTGGCGACCGTCCGCCCGTCGACGGACCTCAACCTGGACGCGAAAACCCAGCGCGTCCTTCTCCGCCTCCCTCTTCCAGTGGGCCCTTGCCGCATCCAAGTTCTTCGAGGGGAAACCGTCTTGCTCGATCGCAATGTGGACGTGGCGCGGGAGGGCGTCACGAAGCTCTGAGCTTGCGGCGGCGAAAGGAAGGGTGAAAAAGTGGGAGGAGTGCTGGCATCGAAGACGTCGGAGGGGTGGACATGAAGAAAAACGATCTGACCATCCTCGCCTTTCTCGTCGTCGGCTTGCTGGCCCTTCTCGTTGCCTTCCTCCTGATAGGAGACGACGAAGCGGACCTCGAACCCGAAGGCTCCCCCCCCGCGGTAACGAGCGCCTCCGAAACCCCGCGACGTTCCGCGTCACATGCAGGCCACGGGAAAGAGTCGAAACCTCCCCGACCCGCCGCCTCCCCTTCGAACGACAAGGAGGAGGACACGGCGGCGCAACCCACGAGAGCCCTCGAAGGCCGCGTTCTCGATCTCGAGGGGAAGCCCGTCCCAGGCGCGCATGTGATCTATCGCGCCCGTCTCGAGGACCGCGAACTTCGCCTGGAAGCCCGCGCCGACCCCGAGGGGCGGTATCGCCTGGAAGGCATTCCCTTCGCCGCGACGCGCACGCCATTCCGCTTGCCGAGCCCGGTCTTTCTCATCCGGGCCAAGGGCTTCGCGCCGCGCCGCCTTGTCGCCGCCGCGATCGGGCTGAGCGACCCGGGCCTCGGCGCGGTCGTGCGGCGAGACTTTCGTCTCGCACGGGGCGGGTCGCTCCGCATCCGGGTCGTGGACATGGCGGAAGGCCTGCCGATCGCGGGAGCGACGGTGACCCTTTACGGGAAAGCCTCATTCCCGGCACCGTTCGACCTCGACGCCCCCTTGGCCTCACTCATCACCGATGAGGACGGAATCGCGCACCTCTCCCCCTTCTTGACCTCGAAGGGCGCTTTGCTCGACCCGCTTGGGAGCCTGAAGGGCTTCATCGTCCGCGCGGAGCATCCGGGCTTCGCGGCCATGGGCACCTTCGCGTTCCCCGTGGAGGAGGAAGGCGAGACGCGGAACGTCACACTGAGGCTGCCGCTGTCCGCAGCCCTCGAAGGTCGCGTTCTTGACGCCCAGGGGCAGCCGCAACGCAACGCTCTCGTCGAAGTAGACCTCGATCCGTGGGCCACAAGGGCAGTCGGGACGGTCGACGGCCGATCCACAGCCCCCATCGCCCCCCGTCGGCTTTTCCATGAGCTTCCGACGTTCGGCACCGGCCCCCCCGCCGTTCTTCGTGCCCTGACGAACGAGCGGGGCCGCTACGTCTTCGAGGGATTGCCCGCCAAGGCGAGGGGCACGACCACGGCGCACGTGACGGCACGGATGTCCGACCTCGTCGCCGGGAGCATCACGGCCATTCTCGTCGCGGGACAAACCACCGTCGTGGATGACTTGCGGCTGGACGTCAACCCGGATGCCCTCGTGGTCCGAGGTCTTGTAGAGGACGAGGAGGGGCGCCCCATCGGCCGCGCCCGGGTCGAGGCGGAAAGAGCCGAGCCCGTTGAGACGGACGGCACCGGGGCGTTCACCGTCATCCTCTCTCGAGAGAAACTTCCAAAGAAGGGTCTTCCCGCCTTGACGGTGGAAGCAGAGGGTTACGCCAAGTGGATGGGCGAAATCCCCGACCCCGTCCCCTCGGAGGGCCTTCGGATAGTCTTGCAGCGCCCCCACGGTCTCGAGGGGAGCGTGGTGGATGCCGCCGGTGAGCCCATGCCCGACGTTTTCGTCACGGCGGCGGACACGACATCGAGGTTCTCTTCCACCGTCGCCACGGATGGCGCGGGCCGA
>DRQF01000087.1 GCA_011369445.1 Planctomycetota bacterium
ATCCGAAGAGGGCTTGGCGGTCCCGATGTCCATGCCGCGGTAGACCTTCATGGAGTCCAGGGAAAGGACCTCTCCCCCCAGACGGCGCGCCACGTGGGCACCCAACCGGTTCTTTCCCGACCCGGTCGTTCCTGTCACGATCAAAAGTGGCAATCCGGCCGCCATCCCTCACTCCTCCTCGGGTCCGGGGACTTCTCCATGTATCATGACGTCGATCGAAAACCCCGGTGGAATCTCACTCCCCGGCCCGCCAAACGTTTCATCACGGTGGAGGCACTCATGACAACGCTCCGAATTCTTCTGATGCTGCTTGCAGCCCCCCTGGCGGCGGCTCAAGAAACGACCGTGACGCCCCAAAACCCGGCCCGGGATCTGTTGAACCGAGCTATCCGCGCCCAGGACCCCGGCGGTGTCGCTCTCCGAGTCACCTCCTACCACGGGGAGGCCGCCTACCGTTTCATCGATCCCGGAAAAAACGGTGGCTCGAAGGAGATCGTGGGCGAGATCATTCAGGATTGGGCCGCCAGAAAGAGCGACGACGGGAAGTCCCTTTTGGCCTATCGACGCGAATTGCGTCCCGACACCGGAGGAGCCCAGACTCTCATCGCCCCGTTCGACGATCGATTCTGGAAGAAGGGCAAACGAGGCCGCCCCATCATCCTCGTGGGAGAAGCCTTCAAGGAGGACGTGAAGAGGCTGAAGAGGGAGCGTCGCCTCATCGCCCAGCTCATGGACCTCTTCTTCCTCGCTCGGCAGTCCATCGACGAGAAGACCCTTCAGCTCGCTCCGGCCGTCGAAACCGTCTCTTTCGTCATGGGAGGGTCGCGCCGCATCGGACAACGGAGTTTTCGCACGCGACGTCTCGATTTTCGCACACGGTCCGGCCAGCACGTGACGCTGTGGATCGACAATGCCACGTTCTACGTCGTGAAGGCGCGTGTCGAACGGGATGGCAAGATTCAGGAATACCACCTCTCCCGACATGCCGCCGTCCCGGTCTCCGGAGGAGGTGCACAGCTCCATGTCGTCGTCCCTCGTGAAGTCCAATACATGGAACAAGGCGCCATGCGCCTCGAGGTGCGCGCCAAGGCCAGCGGGCTTCGATTCAACGCCTTGGACGACGAAGCCCTGCACCGACTCTTCGACCTGCCCGAGTGAAACGCGCAACGTCGCTCCGTCGATATTCAGTCAGTCCTTCCGCAGAAACAGGCGCTCCAATTCTTCCAGACCGATCCGCACCCGCGTCGGCCGTCCATGAGGACATGCAGCGGACTGAGGGCTCTCCCGCTCCCACGCGAGAAGAACTCGAATCTCTCGATCGCTGAGGGACTGGCCGAATTTCACGGCGGCTCGGCAGGCCATCGCTGCCAGCAACCGGCGCCGAAGGCTCGAGAAGCTCTCCTCCACCCGCTCCTCGTCCGCCGCCAAGACGGCGTCGATCAGCCCATCTGGAGAAGCGTCCCCGAACTCCAGGGGAACCGCTTCGACCGCCACGGCCTGTCCCCCGAAGTCTCGTATCCTCAGTCCCATGGCGTCCAACTCCGCCTCGGCCGCCAGCACGCGTTGTTTCTCGGACGCCGAGAGTTCCCTCACCCACGGGATGAGGAGTTCCTGAGACGCGACCTCACCCTTCTCCATGCGTTGCGCGAGGTTCTCGAAAAGCATGCGCTCATGCAGCGCATGCTGGTCCACCACATGAAACCCCAGGGCATCCTCGACCACCAAGTAGCTGTCGTGCATCTGAACGAATCGAAAGCTCTCCGGGTCCTCGACGTGCCGGGGCCAGGCCCCGTCGCGGCACGATCGCCTCTTCGCCGAGGACGCGCCGCCTCGCATCGGTGTGGTCGTGGACGGCTCGTCGAAAACCTCAGGACGCTGCGCCGGGGCGGGTTCGCTCCCGAACAGTCCAGCTTCCATCTCAGCCACCCGCTCGCGCCGGGTGGCCGGAGCGGCTGAAGATGACGAGGATCGCGAAGAGGGGGAGCGATAGGGCGCTTCGGGCTTCAAATGAAGGGTCCCCGAAGGGCGCGAGGCCTCCAAGGCTGTCCGGCACGCCCGCTGCACCAGCGCGAACAAGCGGTTCTTCTCCCGAAAGCGCACCTCGGTCTTCATCGGGTGCACGTTGACGTCCACGCTGGCCGGATCCATGTCGAGTCGGAGAAACCAAACGGGATAGCGGCGGGGCAGAAGAAAGCCCTCGTACCCCCGGGAAACCGCGTGCTGAAGGCTGCGATCACGAATGAATCGTTCGTTGAGGAGAAGATACTGCCGCTGCGCGTTTCCCCGCGCCGCATCGGGCGCCGCCAGGAACCCGTCCAGGCATATCCCTTCCGCCTCGGCGCGAACCGGAATGAGTTTTCCGGCCAGATCCTGCCCGAAGAGCTCCAGAAGACGGGCCTCGAAGGACTCCGCACGATCGACGCGCAGGACGCGCCGACCGTTGTGCTTCAGCTCCAAGGCCAGGTCCTCACGGCCCAGAAGGACACGCAGCACCGCCTCGCTGATACGCGCGATCTCGGCGCCGTCGCTCTTCAGGAACTTTCTGCGGGCCGGGGTATTGAAGAACAGATCCCGGATCTCGACCACGGTCCCGCGGGGCCCCCCGGCTTTCTCCACGGGCGAGAGAGAGCCGCCCTCGCATCGGACCTGATGCCCCAGCGTTTCGTCGGCTCGCCGGCTGAGGATGGAGGCTCTTGAGACGGAGCCGATACTCGCAAGCGCCTCTCCCCGGAATCCGAAGGATTGGACCTCGAAGAGTTCTTCCACCGAGGCGATCTTGCTCGTGGCGTGGGCCACGAAGGCCAGCGCGAGGTCGTCCGCGGTCAATCCGCAGCCGTCATCGGTGACACGGATGAGACGCTTCCCCCCCTCCTCGATCTCAATGAGAACGCGAGTGGCCTCCGCGTCCAGACTGTTTTCGAGGAGCTCCTTGACCACGGACGCCGGACGTTCCACGACCTCTCCGGCCGCGATGCGATTGGCGACATCGGGACTCAGAATGCGGATCACGAGGCACCCCCTCCGGCTCTCACTCCCACTCTCATTCTCGACGGGGACCTCCGCTGCCGCGGCCTGCAATGCCGCACGAGATAGGACATCAAGAGCGTCTCGGGATCTCCGCCCCCGCTTTTCAGAGCGTGATCGAGGTCCCCAAGATCGACGACGGCTTCCCCCAACTCGCGGGGAGTGCGCGCTTCGAACTGCGGCCTCATGCGCCGGGCCAGCCAGGACCTCTGGGCGCCGAGGACCGCGGAAGCGGCCTCCTCGTAGCCGGCTCCCTCCCGTCGCAACTCCATGATTCGCCCCAATTCCCGCAACCGATTCGCCAGCAGCGCCACCAGACGGAGCGCCGCCTCCGCCCTGGAAAAGCTCTTCTTCCCGCTCTTCCCCTCCATCCCGTGGCGGACGACGCGTTCGTAAGCCGCCCGGGCCTTGGGAAAATCCCGTTCGGCGAATCCGTCGACCACATCGAAAAGGGTGGATTCCGAAGTGTCCGGAACGAGATCCTCCACATCCCGGTTCGAAATGGCGTCGCGGTCCCCGGCGTGGAGGAGCAGCTTCTGGACGTGTCCGTTCACGACACCCGCATCTCCCCCGCTTCGCCTCAGGAGAAGCTCGAGAGCCTCGCGCTCGATGGTCTTTCCTTGCTCGCGGAACAGTTCGCGCGCCCAGCCCGCCAGTTCCGCACTGCCGCCGCGTGACCCCGTGCCCGGGGAGGAGCAGTCGATGAGCACGCCTCCCGCCTCGACGATCTTCAGGATGGGCGCCGGAGGCTTGCCTCCCCGACGCTTGGGGAGAAAACCCGTCCCCTCCAAGACGAGGATCCCCTCCCCCGGCTCGGTGACGAAGCGGGACAGCGCTTTCGCCTGGCTCTTGACAAGGCCATCTGCGTTTCGAATCCGCACGACCTTGCGACCGCCGAAAAGCGACCCGGTCCGAATCTCATCGAAGATCTCCTTCAAGCGCTCCTCGGGATCACCTTGATCCGTCCAATCCACTTCCAGAAGATCACTCTCTGCATCGAGGCGCTCCATGAGGGCCTTGCAGACCTCGCCCATGAGATAGGCGTCGTCACCGCTCAGCACGAGAAACGGTGGGAGTTCTGTCTTGCCGGAACGGATCGACTTCGCGAATTCGAGAGCTTTCACATCGCACCTCCGGCGGTCAACCAGAAATCCAGTGAAGCGCCGAGGAGGACGACGAAGGCGATGACCACGTTGACCTGAAAGAAGGCGCGATTCACCTGGGAAAGATCATCGGAATGCACGAGCCGATGTTCCCAGATCAAAAGAGCCGCGACGAGGGCCGCGGCCCCGAAGAAAACGTATCCCATATTCGCCGTCCATCCCGCGAGGAGAAGCGACGGAACGACGAAGAGGTGGGAGATGCGAGCCCACCACAGGGCACCCGAAATGCCGCATCGCGCGGGGACCGAATGGAGTCTCAAACGTCGATCCACGGCCTCGTCCTGACATGCGTAGAGGATGTCGAACCCCGTCGTCCACGCAACGACCGCCAGCCCCAGCGCGAGAGCCGGCCAGGCTCCCTCGAGGGTTCCCCTCACGGCCACCCAAGCTCCGAGGGGCGAGAGGCCGAGGGCGACACCCAGCACGAAGTGGCTCCCGGCCCAGAATCGCTTGACGAGGGAATATCCCAACAGGACGGCCAGAGTGGGACCCGCCAGGGCGAAGGCCAAGGGATTGAGATTCCAGGCCGCCCAGAAGAACAAACCCGCCGAGAGAAGGACCGCTCCCGCCATGAAGCCCACGCCGATATCGCCAGTGACCGATGGACGGCTGGCCGTTCGAGGGTTGGCCGCATCGAAACGCCGATCGACGAGTCGATTGAAACTCATGGCGGCCGTGCGCGCCCCCACCATGGCGACAAGAATCCAGAGGAAAACCCTGGCCTCGGGGAGACCTCGGGCCGCCACGAGAGCGCCCGTGAGCGCCCAGGGCAACGCGAAAAGGGTGTGCTCGAATCGAATGAGCCGAAAGAAGACGGTGGGCTTCGCCATCAGGGACCTCATGCGTCGTCACCCCAAGGACGGAGGATGTCGTGAGGAATACCTAAGGCATCCAGGATCTTCACCACCAGGTGGTCGAGGAGGTCCCCCACGGAGGCGGGTCGGTGATAGAAACCAGGCGAAGCCGGAAGAACGGTAGCGCCGGCCCGGACCAAACGGGCCATGTTCTCCAGATGAATGAGGGACAAGGGCGTCTCCCGCGGAACCAACACCAAAGGCCGCCTTTCTTTCAGGCACACGTCGGCGGCTCTCTCGATGAGGTTCGTAGACATCCCGCCGGCGATCCGCCCCAGAGTTCCCATGGAGCAGGGGCAGATCACCATGCCCGCCTTGAGCGCGGTTCCGCTGGCCATCGGCGCCGCCACGTCGTCGCGGCGGAACACACGCACGTCATGATCGTCGAGCTCGAAGGCCTTCAAGGACGGGCAGCCGTCCACGACCCAATCTCGTTCCCCATCGACTTCGCATTCGAGGACGCGCACGGCGGACGGTGAGACCAACAGGTCCACGGGATGCCTCATCCGCCCCAGGTGTTGGAGGAGATTCAGGGCATAGGCGGCACCGGAGGCCCCGGTGAGAGCGATGACGAGACGCGAGGTGGCCATGGGGCCGGAGTATAGCAGACGGCCCCCTCGCGCCCCCGTGACCTACTGGTCGAAGTACCCGTAGAGCTCCGTTCCCGCCACCTGGACGACCCCCACGAGAACACCCGTGATGGAATCGTAGGTGGCCACCTGGCCCGTTCCCGGGTAGATCCCGATCACGACGCTCGGAGGCGCTCCTCCGATGGCGCCCAAGCCATCGAACACCACGTCCGAGGGGCTCGAAGTGATCTGGTTGGTGGAGAAGATCTGGGTCACCTGGAAGGTGCGAGTCGCCGGTGCCCCCGGGAAACCGGGGGGCGGCTGCAAGTTGAACATGGTCATCTGGAAATGATCGATCGTGTTACCCGTGGAATTGGCCACGTAGGTCCCTTGCAACACGTTGTTGAAGTTCCAGATGTTCCCCAGAGGGGCGCTGAACCCGCCCTGGTTGGCCACCACACGACCATTGGGCCCGTTTTGCACCATGATATTGGTGGAGTCGGACTCGTAGACGGTGATGGTGTTGTCCAGGGTGTTCGTCACGAAGGCTTGATAGGCAAGCGTCATCGCCTGGGGATTCCCCAACATGCGGCCCGTGGCGATGAGATGCTCGGCGCCCAGCCCCACCGGGAATCGCTCCTGTTCGAGACCACTGCTGATCTCCACGACCGACATGCTGTTCTCGCCGCTGTTGATACACAGGACGTCCTCCTGGTCTCCGTTGACGGAAACCGCCGTGGGCCCCATTCCCACCGGGATGGTGGCCAGGATCTGGTGAAAGGTTCCCGGCGCCGCAGGGTTGAGGCCGATTCGAAGGATGTTCCCCGCCGCGAAATCGGAGACGAACAGGTTGTTCGCATCCCGACTCATGCCGTAGGCATTTCCGATCCCCACGAGGGAACCCAGAGGCTGGAAGGTATTGGAGTCGAAGGTGCGGACAGCACCCGTGTCATCCGTCACGTAGAGGCGAACGCCCAAAGGCGGCACGGGGGGAGGGAATGGAGGCATGGTGATGTTGAGCAGGTTGTTCTCCGGCGTCCCTCCGGGCGGGAAAGGCACGCCGGGATCGATCCCCGAGGCGATGGCCAGAGCGTTGTTCAGACGACGAGGCGGATTCAGGATGCTATTCGTGGGGCTCATGAAGTTGAGGAAGGCCCCCCATTCCACGTCGCGGATCGTCCCGAGAACCGTGGGATCATTCAGGGGTTGCGCCAGGGGGAAGAGCAGGCCCAAAAGAGGCCCGCCCGGAAGGGAATTGGCCGTGACCGCCGCCGCCCCCACACCGTCGAGGATATTGGTGTTCTTGATGAGAATGAGGTCGGGAGGGCTCGGGTTGTTGGCGATGGGCGTCCCCATCTGCATCGAATAGTTCAGGGTGAAGTCCGCCGCCAGGGGATTGCGCGCCCGGTCGGTGACCCCCAGCATCCCGTCCCCGTTTGGCGAGGTGTCCGTCGCCAGAGGATTGTTCGCGCTGAAAAGCGTGATGACGAGCGTCGCCATGCCGGTGGGGTCCGAACCCGGCAGAGGAAGCTTCGGCGGCAGATTCAACGTGAGTCCTTGGTTGTTCACCGGAGCCGTCTGCCCCGCCGCGGCCCAGATCGCCCCGTCGATCCCGTAGTTTTGAGTCAGGGGCGCGGTGTCGCTGGGCTGAAGCATGGTCATGTCCACGAAGCGGATGCGGACTTCCGTGGGGTTGTGGAAGGGGTCCGGCATGTAGAGCACGAAGCCGTACTGGGGCGGCAAGACGTTCGGCGCGGGGGGCGTGTACATGACCGAGAGGTTCTCTCCGGCAAACGTCATGGGCATCATGCCCATGGTCACGTTGTTCACCGGGTAGGGAGACGACATGAAGGGATCCAACTGGGTGACGTTCGCCATTCCCGTGGCGGGATTGACGCCGACCAGGCTCTGAAAATCCACATTGTCATTGAAGAAGATGCGGATCTCCTGATCAATGGGAATGACGGCATTCACGAGGGGGTTCGAAGGGTTGGCGGCGGGCGCCAGCGGCATCGTGTCCATGCCCGTTCCGAAGCCGTAGACGACCTCCACGGGATTGGTGCACAACCCGTTCGTCATGAGCAGGCAGAACGGGCCGCCGTTCGCCGTCTTCAGACGGGACGTGATGAGGTTCACGGTGAAGGACGCATCGTTGGGCAGGGCCGTGGGGGTCCCCATCGCCTGTCCCGCCGCCTGGAAATAAAGGCGAACGGTGGGGGG
>DRQF01000088.1 GCA_011369445.1 Planctomycetota bacterium
AGACTCGCCGGAACGACCTCCCGGTTTCTCACGGCCATCGCCGCGATCACCCCCGGGCGCTGGACACTCACGGGCAGCGAACGCCTACGAAAGCGACCCATCGCCCCCCTCCTCCGGAGCCTGCGGGCCCTCGGCGCGAAAATCGAAGCGACCGACGATCGCTTGCCACTCAGGATCGAAGGCGCTCCGTTAGCCGGGCACCCCGTCGAACTCGATCCTTCAAGAAGCAGCCAATTCCTCTCCGCCCTTCTCCTCATCGCTCCCGTTTTGGGAAAGCGCTTCAGGATCGAAACCTCGGCCGAGATCCCATCGCGCCCCTACATCGACATGACGAAGTCGGCCTTGAACAAGGTCGGGTGGGCCTTGCGTGAAGCCGACGGACGGTTCACCGTCCGCCCCGTCAGAGGAAAACGCAGACGGGTTCTTGCCGTCGACACGGATTGGAGCGCGGCCGGTGCGTGGTTCGTCCTGGATGCCCTCACCTGCAGCCGGTTCAGTGACGCGCAACTGTGGAAGGGAGGGCTCGAACAGGGCGATCGCCGGATCCCCTGGACGCTCCGATCCATGACCGGGAGCGATCCGCTCTCCATCAACGTCGACGCCTTTCCGGACCAGCTCATGAACCTGGCCGTCTTCGCCGCCCGCAGGCATGGTCGCACCCAATTCATCGGCGCATCGAACCTTCGCGGCAAGGAGTGCGATCGCTTGTCCGTTCTCGTGAGGGAGTTTCGCAAGGTGGGCATTCGCATCGAGGAGACATCGGACGGCGTCGTCATCGAGGGGCCCAACCGTCTGCGCGCCGCCGAACTCGACCCGGAGGGCGACCATCGCATGGCGATGGCCTTCGGAATCTTGGCCATGATGCACGAAGGGATACGGATTCTCGATCCGAAATGCGTGGACAAGAGTTATCCTGGATTCTTCGACGACCTGGCGGCCGCACAGAGGTCGCCCCGCTGTATCGCCCTCATCGGGATGAGGGCTGTGGGAAAAACGACCCTGGCTCGCACCCTCGCCAAGCGGCTGGGCGCGACGTTTCGCGACACGGACGACCTTGTCGAGAATCTTCTTGGCCGGAGAATCCCCGACATTGTCAGAGAGGAGGGCTGGAGTGCGTTCCGGCGGACCGAGGAGGACGCGGTCACGTTGGGGCTCGAAGCTGGGGCCGTCACCGCGGTGGGCGGTGGCGCCGTGGAGTCGCCGCTGGTGCAGCGGCGACTTCGAGATCGGGCCGTGGTGGTGTGGGTTCGCGAGGACGCGGACATCATCGCCGACCGGGTGAGGAGGGACGGACGCCGTCCCAGTCTCACGGGGGAAGACCCGGCCGTCGAGATTCGTCAGGTGATGGCGAAACGGGAGCCGCTTTACCGATCACTGGCCGACATCATGTTGCCCCCGGGCCTGAATCTGGAGGAAAGAGTGGAGGCATGCCTGAGCGACCTCGAAAACCTCTGTTCGTGGTGACCCTTCCCTCCGTGGAAGAAGGTGACCCCGCCGGGTTTTCGGCGCGGGCCAAGGCCGCCGGTGCGGATCTGCTGGAAGTGCGTGGCGATCTGACCCCCGGGCTCCAACCGTTCGACGGGCCCCTCCCCCTACTCGTCGCCCCTCGAGGCGCCGGGGCGGACTTCATCGATCGCTTTTCCGATGTCGCCTGGGTGGATCTTGAAGAAGGTGAACGGGTCTCGTTCCCCGAAGGCGTCGGGCGCATCCGCAGCCTTCATGACCACGCGGCGACACCGAGCGTGAAGCACCTGCTCGACGCGGCGGACCGGCTTCGCAGGGATGCCGATCTCGCGAAGATCGCGGTGGCGGTCCGCTCTCCCTGGGACCTTCTCACCCTCGCTCGCGCCCGCGAGGAATACCCACATCCGGATCTCGCGCTCATGGGAATGGGGTCCATGGCTTGGTCTCAGCGGCTCCGTGAATCCGCCACGAGCCCTCTCGTCTACGCATGTCTGGAAGAGAGAATCGCCTCGGCGCCGGGGCAACTTCCTCTTTCCCTTTACCGCGATGCCTTCGGAAAGGTGCGATCTCCTCGTCTGTTCGCCGTGGTGGGGGGGCCCGATCTTCAAAGCATGAGCCCCGCCATTCACAACGCCCTCATCCGACGGCACGGCATGGACGCCTACTACGGCCTCATCACGGGTGAGAGCCTCGATGAGATCCTCGCGGTGGCGCGGGCGTTTCGCATCGAGGGGTTGAGCATCACTTCTCCCTTCAAGGGGGAGGCCTGGGAACGCAGTCTCCGCACGGACGATCTCGGTCGCACCCTGCGGTCGGTCAACACACTCCTCCTCGAGGAAGATCACTGGATCGGCTACCAGTTCGACGTGAAGGGGATCGTGGACGGGTATCCCGATCTGCGACGTCGACGCCGCGTTGCCGTGGTCGGCTCCGGAGGCGTCGTCCCCGCGGTCCTCGAAGCTCTTCGACAGCTTCACGCGGGGCACGTCAGCCTCTACGCCCGCAACGAGAACCGGCGGCGGGCCTTGGCCGCCCGTTTCCAGGTGGATGACGCCCCCCTCGCGGCGCTTGCGGATGAATCCGTGGATCTTCTGGTCTGGACTCTCCCCCTGGACGTCTCCTCGATTCCCCTGCCACAGCCCCTCGACGACGCGGTCGCCCTGGACCTCCGGTATGCCCGGCATCAGGGATTTCAGGCGGAGGCACGGCAAAGGGGCTTTTCCGTTCGCGACGGATCACGGATGCTCATGCATCAAGCTCTCGCGCAATTCGAACTTTTCACGGGAGTGACGACGACGCCAGCCGATTTCCTTTATCTCGAGGAGCTCATGTCCAGCCATGGCGAGCAATAGTTTTGGCAACATCCTCCGCATGACCAGCTTCGGCGAGTCCCACGGCCCGGCCTTGGGAGTCGTCGTGGACGGCGTCCCTCCGGGCCTCGCTCTGCGCGAGGAGGATTTCCTCCCTGAGTTGGCGCGCCGCCGCCCGGGACAGAGCGGCTTGACGACTTCGAGGCGGGAATCGGACACGCCTCATATCCTCTCCGGAACGTTTCGAGGCATGACGACGGGCATGCCCATCGCCGTCATCGTCGAGAACGAGAATGCCCGGTCCTCCGACTACGACGACCTCGAACACAGCCCGCGTCCCGGACACGCGGACGAGACCTACGCCGCCAAGTACGGTCATCGCGATCATCGAGGCGGCGGTCGGAGTTCGGGCAGGGAGACGCTCTGCCGCGTCATCGCCGGCGTCATCGCAAGAAAGATCCTTCCCGAGACGTGCCGGATCACCGGCCACGCCCTGCAGATCGGTCCCCATCGCGCCCAATCCTTCGACGCGGCGGTCATCGAAACGAATCGTCTCCGTTCGGCCGACCTCGAGGTCGCCCGTCTCATGGAGGAGTACGTCGAGGGTCTGAAGGAAGCGGGCGACTCCACGGGGGGCCTGGTCGAGGTCCGCGTGGACGCGCCACCGGCCAGCTTGGGCGATCCCGTGTTCGGAAAGCTCAAGGCCCGCCTCGCGGACGCAATGCTCTCGGTGGGCGCCGTGACGGGATTTGCTTACGGCGCGGGCTTTTCCACCGCGACACTGCGAGGCACGGAATACGTGGCCGACCGACGTCACTTCGGAGGCATCCTGGGCGGCATCTCCACGGGAGAGCCCCTCCGGTTCGAGGTCAGCGTCAAACCCACGAGTTCCATTGGGGACGTGGCCCGCAAGGGGCGCCACGACCCCTGCATCGTCCCCCGCGTCATCCCCGTGCTCGAGGCCATGACGGCCTTCGTGCTGGCGGATCTTCTGCTTGTGCACCGCTCCCTCGGTCGTTGACGGGACCGGCGGTCAGGTTCTCCGGAAGAGAAGAACGAGGAAGAAGGGTCCGCCGAGGAGGGACATGACGACGCCGGGACGAATCGCCGAGTCCTCGAGGACGTAGCGCGGAATGAGGTCGGCCATGAGGAGAAACGCGGCCCCCCCCAGGAGCGCCGCGGGGAGGAGATCCCGGTGACGACCTCCCACGAGAAGCCTCATGATGTGAGGCGCCATCAATCCCAGAAAAGCGATCTGTCCCGCCACGGCCACGGCGCTCGCGGTGAGAAGGCTCGCGAGACCGAGCGCTGTGAACTTGACGCGCTCCACCGATACCCCGACCGCCATGGCGTCTTCCTCGCCAAAGCGCAGAAGATCCAACTCGCGGACCAGGAACGGCAGGACCAGGGCGGCGACGACCAGGGTGACCCAGATCAACGCCGCGTGCCCGGCGCTCCGGTCGTCGAGGATGCCGAACGTCCAAGCGAAGAGTGCCCGAGAGAGTTCGTAATCCCGCAGCGCCAGAGCCTGGAGCAGAGCGAGAAGACCGCCCAGCGTCGCGTTCATAGCGATCCCGCAGAGGAGCAACGACGAGAGGGTCATCCGTCCGCGGCGCCCAGCGAGCAGGACCACCACGAGGGTCGCCGCAAGAGCTCCCACAAAAGCGCCGAGCGCCACGAGAAAGGCCAATGACGAGCCGGCGAGGGCGCCGGGGAGGAGCTTGGAAGCACTGCCGCCCAGTATGAGAATCATCGCGGAGGCCCCCACGCTAGCCCCGGCACTCGTCCCGATGAGGCCCGGACTCGCCAGGGGGTTGCGAATGAGCCCCTGGAGCAGGGCGCCCGCGAGAGCCAGCGCCCCACCCACCCCCGCGGCCGTGAGCGCCTTCCAAAGGCGCAGCTCGAAAACGGCCTCGTGCAGGGAAGACGCCCCCCCGAAGAGGCCCTGAAACCCCGCCCACACCTCGCGAGCGGTCCAGGTCCCCACGGGCCCTTGGCGCAGAGAGAGCCAAATCAGAACGAAAACGAGGGTCAAGAGACCGGCTTGGACTGCCATGGACTTCGCACTCACCGGTCCCGCTCCCCGAGAGCCGTGACCGGGAAGGCGTCGATCGCCGAGGCAAGGACTTCCGCGGCGCGTAACATCTCCTGGGACGTCGCGCTGAAAAGGCGGGGAGGAAGTCTCACGATGCGCCCCGTCCTGAGCACCTCCAGCGATCGGAGGGCCGGAGTCTCCCTCAACACGGCTTCCGCCACGGCCCGCTGCCCCGGCGCGCCCGAAATGACGAGAACGTCGGGTTCGAGAGCGAGGAGGTCCTCGAAGCTCAACGGCGCCCAACCCGCGCGTCCCTCGAGAACGTTCGCGCACCCGGCGAGGCGCAGCACCTCATCCATCGTGGTGTCGTCGGCCGCGCCGAAGCCGCCCGCGCCTTGATTCGAGTAGGCGAGGGCACGGAGCGGCCGCCGTTTGCCTGCCCGCGCCTGAAGAGTCCTCCGCCGCGCCTCGAGGGCGCTGAGGAGATGGCTGGCGCGCTCCTGGACTCCGAGAATCGCACCCAGTTCGCGAAGAACGCGAACGACCTCTTCCCAGCGCGGCGACGACGCCACTTGGAGGACGGCCACACCCGACTCGACGAGCCGGTTCGTCGTTTCCGGTGCGTTGAAGGGGTCCACGAGGACGAGATCCGGGCGGTGAGCAAGCACACGCTCCGCAACGTAGCGCTCAAAGCGGGGAGTCTCATCGAAGCGGGCGCTGAACGGAGACGATTCGGCGAGAATGCTCCAAGAGTCCGCCTGCGCCGGGATCGCGACGATGCGCCCAGGCTCGACGAGGGCAACGAGCATGTCGACAAGTCCCGCGTTGGCGGGCACACAGCGGCCAGGAGGCTGCGTGAGGGGCTCGGAGCGCCACTGGACGACATCGACTGCACTCGACGGGCCCGAAGTCGACGGGGCACGGGTACAGCTCAACAGGAGAAATGCAACCAAAACGCTGAAGGCCACCCCTCGATGATGGGCGCCGCGGGCGTTGCGCGCGCCCGCGAGGGAGATCCGATGCATGCGGAACCTCTCCGGGATCGCCAAGCGATCCCATTCGGAACGGAGCCTTAGAGGTGTCCTGGCTCACGGCTTCCGAGGACAAACGTCCTCGACGTTCCCCTTCGCCTTCCACGGGAAAACTCCCGCGTGGCGTCCGAAGGGCAACTCGCCGCTCACAGTGGCGCGACCGCGCCGGATTCTCACCGGCTTCCCTCTCTCGGGTTCATGGGGCTCGATCGCCCATCCCGGGAAGGCTTCGTTCGATGTCCGTGTCGCGGCCCTCCCGCGGAGGACCCAACGGGAGCATGCGGGAGGACCGAGCCGGCTTCAAGGGGACGGCGCATCCCGCCCCTTGAAACCGAGGTCACTGCTCGTACTGGACCGTCACCTCCTCCACGGAGGGGAAGACATCCGTCATCGAGGACAGCGGGGGAGGATCGAAGCCGATGGTCACGCGGATCTGGAAGAAACGATACCCGTCCAGCTGGTCCACGTCCGACAAGGCGACGGGAGCGGTCATCAACGGGACCCCCTCCGCGGTCATCGCCACGGTCGCCGGAACACCTGGCTGGGCTGGGTCCTCGGCGATCCCCACCAATTCCACGGAGACGACGCCGCCGGACACCGTCCCCAGGTCGATGACGGCGGAGGCCGAGGTGTAGTCCGTCGCGGAGGACCCCGTGTCGATGGGCGAGGAGATGGCCGTCCCTCCGTAGAGGTTGGCGCCGGGATCCATGAGCCCAAGCGGGAGCCCCGTCGACAACTCTCCCTTCACGATCGCAAAGAGCATGGCAAGGGAAGCGCTCGTTGTCCCCTCCGCGCTCTCGATCTGAATGACGCCGTCGCCTCCCGCGCCCCCGTCACCGTTCAAAGCCGCATCGCGATTGGTGGCCCCGCCCGAGGCATCGAAGGTGATCCCGAGGCCCAGGTTGAGGTCGCTCAGGCTCCGAATGACCATGCTCCCTCCGGACCCTCCGCCGCCACGGCCGGCGAAGACGCCTCCGGTAGAGCCTCCGGCGCCACCGCTGCAATCGAAGATCACCCCGATTCCGATGGTCAAGGGACCGAGGCAGGAGAATTCCATGGCCCCGCCGCCCCCGCCTCCGGATCCCCCCGGGATGTGGGTGCCCACGTTCGAGACTACGGTCACCCGGTCCCCACCGGC
>DRQF01000089.1 GCA_011369445.1 Planctomycetota bacterium
GAGGGTTTTCTCCTGCAGCGCCTCGTAGAGCATCTCGGCGGCCCGTCTCGGCAAGGCGTGGATCTCGTCGATGAAAAGCACGTCGCCGTCCTCGAGGCCCGCTACGAGAGTCATGAGGCTGGCCGGGTGTTCCACCACGGGGGCGGAGACGTCGACGGCGCGTCGTTCTAGCTTGGAGGCCACGGCGCGGGCCAGGGTGGTTTTTCCCACTCCCGCGGGTCCGGTGAGCAGGATGGGATCGGGGCACCTCTTTTCGATGCGCGCCGCCGCGAGGGCGAGCTTCAATGATTGCACCGCCCGATCCTGTCCCAGAACGTCCTCGAAGCGGGGCTGACTCGGGGGCGCCTCGTGGCGCGGCCGCGCCACCGGTTCATCCTCGAAGGGCGCGCCGTCCGTGAGAACGAAGACACCCCGGCGGTCGTTCCACGTGAGCAGATGATGATGCCGTCGCCACCAACGTGCATCCACCTCGGGAGGCAGGTCTTCAAACGTGACGGCGAAGGGGCGTTTTGGTGGCGCGGCCGCGCCACCACGGGGCGGATCCACCACGAGCGCCACGCCCGACTCCACGTTCCTATCCTCCTGGGTCGCTTGCCTTTCGATTCGCAAGTCATGGGGGGCCTTCCCCTCGATGGTGAGGAGGCCCTCGTGAACCAGGGCATGACAGCGGGCGCAGGTCGCCAGCAGATTCTCAGGCACCGTGGCGCCGCCCCGGGACCGCCACCGGATGTGGTGGACCTGGAGGCCCGTTCCCTTGGAAGAGCAGACGCGACAGCGAAAACCATCGCGGGCGAGGATCTTGCGGCGGAGTGCCAAAGAGGCCGGCGGAGCGAGAGCCTCGGCCGACTTTTCCCCCTCGTCTCGTGGCGCGGCCGCGCCACGAGAGGGCGCTTTGGCCACAGACCTGTTCCCTTCGCAAAGAACGGCGTCGCCGAGGTTTGCGGGAATTGGCACGGGGCCGTCCAGGGTGCGCACCCGGCTCTCCCGGCAGGACGGACAGTGGTCCACGTGGACGCGGAAGAGAGACTCGCCCGCCGCCTCGGTTCGCGCCTTGGCACCGCCTTCCGCCTTTTCTCTGAGAGCGCGTTCGGCCAAGAGAAGAAGGACGTCCTGGGTGGAGATCTCCTCGCCCGTTTCGGCGGACACCTTCAGCCGCACCTGCTCCAGCAGCTCATGCTCCACCGCGTTGAGACGCAGGCGCACATCCACTCTTGTGACGGGTAGTCCGTGTCCTCCCTCCCGGGGCGGCCTCCCCGCCTCGGACGTGCTGACCAGGCGTTCGAATTCGGAGAGGGAAAGTGCTTCGGCTTTCTCGAGCCAGGCTGTCTGGGTTTCGGGCACGCAGATGCGCGCAAGCAGTCTGAGCTTGGTCCACGAGATGCGGCCCGTGGCAAAGGCGCGGTCGACGAGGGGCAGTTCGGCAAGCGCCCTTCCCACGTTGATGAGGTCCCGGGCCGTGCGTCGCTTCATGTCCAGCGTCTCCACGGCGAAGTGGGCGGCGCTCGCGAAGCCCAACAGCTGATGCACGCCCCGGTCCTGCATGTCGAACAGGTAGTAGGCGAGAGCGCGCCGGCCGCAATCGGTCTGCCTGTTGGAGCGACGGAGCGCTTGCGCGAGGGGCTTCGGTCCGAGATTGGCCTGGAGACGAATGACGCGGGTGGGGGTGGATTTCGACATGACGATTCCTCGAAACTGTGGGGGCGAAGATGGGTTTTTCTGGGTCACCTGAGACGTCGGCCAAGCTGGGGGCGCCGACGAACTGGACTTTACAGTTCATGGGGGACAACGCGGCCGTTTTTTTCGATCGTCATGAGCAGGTTCGGTGAGGCCGACGCCATCACACCCGAGTCCGTCGTTTGCAGCGAGACCGATCTTGGCGCCGTCGAACCCGCTGCTCTTTTACCTGGCGGACAGTCTGGGCTTCGGGAGCCCCCTCATCACCACCTCGCTCGCCCCGTGGGCCATCGGTGTGCCCTCCGGTCTCCCCTTCCCGGGATTCATCACCTTCCAAGGCGTGGTCGAACACCTCCCGGGCGCGCCCCCCAACAACCTCGTCCTCACCAACGCCGTGATCCTGGACGTGCAATGAGGCGAGGGGTTCGATCCGCCGTCGAGCGGTGATGGGGAGGTGACAGGGCGGGCGAGGTCGGAGATAATCGGGCTCTTCACTGAACGACCAGGCTTGTTCCGGCGTCAGAGAGGGTGTCACCGTACCTCTTCGTCCCGCCTCCGAGGACACCTCCATGATTCGAAGACGACTCCGATGGGTGATTCTGCTGCTGCTTTGCGCGGTCGTGCCGTCCTTTTCGGCTCAGGACGAGGGGGGGCATCTCGCCGTCCAGGTGGTGGGCGGGCGACTGCTCGTGCGATGCGACCTCGCCACCGAGAGTCGTCGCATTCCCGTGAATCTGGCGGTGGAATTGGAGAACCCGGCGAGCCTTCAACTTCATCGGGGCGCGTTCCAGGGCTTGAGGGCCCGCCCGGGGGATCCCGTGGAGGCCATATTCCCAGGCTTCAAGATCCAGGGGATCTCGACGGAGCCGGGTGACGACAACGCTCTCTCCGCGTTCACTGCCCGGTGGTCCCCCGAAATGGGGGAAGTGGCGCTGGTGGGCGTGATCGGTTGGGGGGTTCTCAGCCGCTACCAGGTGACCCTGGATCTGGCGGAAGGATTCCTTCACTTGAACCCGCCCCGTCCCGAGGACGAACCGGGCGAGGCCGCGGTGGAGGCGGAGCAGGTCTCCCTCGACGTGACCCGTGGTGGTCTTTGGTTCCCCGTGGAGACGCCCGGCGGCGGCCTCGGGATGATGCAGCTGGGCACGGGACGGTTCGACACCATCCTCGATGAGGACCTCTGCCGCGCGTGGAAGCACCCGGCGGGCGACGTGGGACCCCTGGAGTTGGGCGCCATCGACTTCGCCCGCTACGTGGCCTTCCGCCCCGCTTCGTTCTCCGCCTTCCACCGGGACACGGCGATCGGCCGCACGGGCCTCAACTTGCTGCAGCACTTCCGCGTGGCGCTGGACCCCGTCAATCGACTCGTGCGGTGGACGGAAACCCGATCGCCCCGGTTTCCCAAGGACGACCTGGCCTACTTTCGCGCCATGGTTTCCGGGCAGGCGGAGCCCGTCGAAGCCTGGTTGGAAGGCCATCCCGAAAGCCGCCTGGCGGAAGAGGCCTCCGACCTTCTGCTCGCTCGACGCTTGGCCGACAAGGCGACGAAGCCCGAAGTGCTTCAGCGCGCCATCCGCAAAGCGGTGGAGACCCGCCCGGAGGATTTGCGGGCCACAACCGCACTTCGACTCATGGACGAACTCGCCCAGGCCGACCGCGGTGAGGCCGTGGTCTGGGCCGGCGAGGAGGGCATCCGATTCGGTCGCAAGGACAGGGATTCGAATGCCGTCCACAAGATCCACGCCCGTCTGGGAGCGAGGCTTCTGGAATCTGGCCAGCGCCGCGAGGCCTGGCGTCATCTTCTCTCGGCCGCCTTCGGCATGAAGGATGACGGCCCCGTCAATCTCAACCTGGCCAAGTTCTACGAGAAGGACGGGAAGCTCGCCCGCGCGTTCGCCCGCTACGTCTACGCCCTCATCAAACCCGAGACGGGCCCCGAGGCCATCAAGGGGTTGGAGCGCGTCCAGAAGGCCATGAGCCCCGGAGAATCTCTTTCCATCGACGTGCTCGAAAAACTCGTGGCGGGGAAGGTTCCCGGGTTCGGTGTGGGGAACAAGTTTCGCCCCACCAAGGAGAACAGCTCCAATCGCTGTGTCCTCGCCATGCTCTTCACCGGCGCCCATTGCCCACCCTGTCTCGGGGCGGACCTCGCTTTCGATGGCATCCTCAGCCACTTTCCCTCGAAATGGGTGACGGTGTTGGAATACCACCTCCCCATTCCCGCGCCGGAACCCCTCGTGAGCGAACCGGCGCTCCGCCAGTTCGACTTCATGGGCTTCAACGGGACGCCCGTGGCGGTCTTCGACGGCGTCGAGACGATTTCGGGCGGCGGACCCGAGAACAAGAAGGAAGAGATCTGGCTGAAGTACAAGGAGAAACTTCTCGCGAGGCTGAAGGTCCCTGCGAAACACGAGATCGAAGCGGAGCTCACCGCCAAGAACGGCTCCCTTCGCGGCAAGATCCGCGTGAAGGGGCCGGCGGTCGCGGGCGCCCGCCTCCACGCTCTCGTCGTCGAGAAGGGGGTCCTCTTCCCTGGTCGGAACAAGGTGGTCATCCATCACGCGGTCGTTCGAGGAAGCGTCTTCGGGAGTTCCTCCGGCGTGGCCTTTCGACCGGACGCCGACGGGCGCTTCGCGACGTCCTTCGAAAAATCCCTGAGCGCCGTGCGCGAGGAACTGGAAGACGTGCTGGACGAGATCGAGGCCGATAGCGGGACGACATTCGGCATGCGCCCGACACGCCTCGATCCGGAGCAGTTGGGGCTGGTGATCTTTCTCCAGGCGCCGTCGGGCGAGATCTTGCAGGCTCGCCAGGTCAGCCCGTCCGCTGACGAGGACCCCCTGGAAGGCCTCCCCAAGGAGGGGAAGGACCGATGATGCGCCGCCGAAGGTTGGAGCGTGAGCGTCGCGAAGCGCTGAGTTCGGATCTGCGCGCGGTCGCTTTGCGCGGTCGTCGCCATGTGCGGCGTCGACGGGTCATGGAGGCCTTCCCCGCCGCTTTGGAATGGGCCTTCCCGCTCCTGTTCGTCTCCGCGGGGGGCATTCTCGCATTCCGCGCTGTGCTCTGGATGTCCGGCGCGACGGCGCCGTTCGCCCCCGGGTTGTTGGTGCTCGTGATGCTGCTGCCCTACGCTCTCGCGGTGACGGTGCGCGTGGCGAAGGAGGTGATCCTCCCGGTGGAGGATGACGCGGCGTTCGGGGTTATCGACCGATCCTTGCACCTGAAGGACAGGATGGCGGCGGCCGCCGATTTCCTGGAGCGCGATGCGACGTCACCCTTCATGGAGGCGGCCATCGAAGATGCCAGGCTTAGGCTGGATCTGGCCCTGCACGCCGAACTCCCTTCTCCCCAACCCGTGGTCAGCATGCATTCTCGCCGTTGGGGCTGGGCGGTGGGCGCCGCGGCTCTTCTGGCTTTGGCTTTTCTCATTCCCGTGGGCACGAAAGAAGCGACCCATCCCGCGGCGTTTTCGGCGCCCGTTGTGGCCTCCGGTCCGCTATCGAAGGACGAGAATGAACGGGGGGCCAAGGAGACGCCCGCCGCCACCGAAAAGGAGCCACCCCGTCCGGCACTGCGGACCCCGTCGATGCAGCGCTCCTCCGAAGGGAAGGAATCCTCGGACTCGAACCCCGAGGGGAGGCCCCGCCGCACGATGGGACCCACCAAGAGCGGCGAAGCCGCGCGGGCCGGAGCGCCGACGGGGGGGGCCGAAGCGCGGGGGGAGCCCAGTGATCAAGGGCGTCCCGCGAAGGGCGCAGGCAAGCCCAAGACGCGCCGGCCGAAACGGCCGGGCTCCGAGAAACCTGCCAAGCGCGCCAAGAAGAAACCCGTCGAGGACCCGTCGGGCGCCACGATGGGGCAGGGCGCGTCCGGTGGCGCCAACCGCAACCCGGTCGCCAGCGAATGGAGCAGCAAGGACAAGGTTCCCCCGGGCGTGGACCAGCCCGCGGACGAAGACGAAGACGTGGACGACGAGAGCGAGGCCGAGAAGGCCCGCGGCGGTCTCCAACCCCACCTGCGCGACCGGCGTCCTCCCCCCAGCCGGGATCTCGGCGTCGGCTTCGGCAACCAGTCCGGCGGCGACGGGCGCGGCGGCCCCGGTCAAAGGAAGAAGTCCCGAGGGACGGCGTCCCTCGTCCTCGGCGTGCCGATCCCCGACCATGTGAAGGGGCAGGTGAACCCAGGCACGACGAAGATCACCCAGGAAAGAGTGGAACCCCAGCCGGAAGATGCGCCTCGATCCCGAGCCATGAAACGAGATCCTCGCAAGGGCGCCGCGGCGAGCCGTTGGCCGCGACCTTGGACACCCTGGACCGGTCGCTGGGTGAAGCGTTGGTTCGAATCCTTGAGATCCAAAGAGAAAGGACGTCCCTGATGAGTCGAGAACAGAGCACGGTCGCGGAGGAAGCGGCCGCCGGGTTTCGTGCGGTCCACGCGAAAATCAAAGAACAGCTTCACAGGGCCGTCGTGGGTCAAGAGGCGGTGATCGATGGGGTCTTGACGGCGCTTCTGGCCGGCGGTCACGTGCTTCTCGAGGGGGTTCCCGGACTGGGGAAGACCCTGCTCGTGCGGAGTCTCGGCGAGGCGGTGGATCTGCCCTTCTCCCGCATCCAGTTCACGCCGGACATGATGCCCGCCGACATCCAGGGGACGAACGTGCTCGTGGAGACCGAGGGTGGCGGTCATGAGCTGACCTTCCAGAAGGGACCTCTCGTTGCGAACATCGTCCTCGCCGACGAGATCAACCGGGCTACGCCCAAGACGCAGTCGGCACTCCTGGAGGCCATGCAGGAGAAACAGATCACGGTGGGACGGCGCACCCTTGAGCTCACCGAACCCTATTGCGTGATGGCCACCCAAAACCCGGTGGAGCAGGAGGGCACCTATCCCTTGCCCGAGGCCCAGCTCGACCGCTTCCTCATGAAGCTGGTGGTGGGCTACCCGGAAGAGACCGAGTACCACGAGATCCTCGATCTCACCACGGGGACCGAAGAGGCTCGCGTGGAGGCCGTGACGAACGGTGAGGAGATCGTCGCCATGCGGAAGGTGGTGCGGAGCGTCCCCGTGCCCCGCGTGGTTCAAAGTCACGCCGTGCGCTTGGTGATGGGAACCCAGCCCGGAAGCCAGTGGGCTCCGGCGGAAGTGAACGAGTTCGTGCTGCTGGGATCGAGCCCGCGAGGGGCCCAGGGCCTGTTGCTGGCGTCCAAGGTGCGGGCCCTGCTGGACGGCCGATTCGCCGTTTCCGCCGACGATGTTCGCGCCGTCGCTCCCGATGTGTTGCGGCATCGGGTGATGGTGAACTTTCAGGGCCAAGCCGCCGGCACGAGCCCCGACGACGTGATCGCGTCCGTCTTGGCGGCCGTGAAGCCTCCCGGAGGCGCCGTCGCATGAACAGTGCTTCGGCTCGCGATGCCTTGCTCGACCCGGAGTTCCTGGCATCCCTGGCGGGGCTCCGCATCCTCGCCCGCCGCGTTCCCCGCGGTGGGCGTCACGCGGAACATCGCTCCCGCGATCTGGGGGGAGGCTTGGAGTTCCGCGACTTTCGACCCTACACCCCCGGGGACGATTTTCGGTCCATCGACTGGAACATCTACCGCCGGCTGGGTCGCGTCGTGCTTCGCCTTTTCGAGGAGATGGAGGACCTCCCCTTGTATCTGGCCCCTGACATGTCGGCGTCCGGTTGGTCCGAGGAACCTCCCCGTGCTCTCGCCGGACTCAAAGCCGCGCTCGCTTTGGCCTCCATCAGTTTGGGTCAACACGATCCAGTGGGTCTTTATCCCTTTGCCGAGGATCTCCTCGACACGACGCCGGCCCGTGCGGGCGGGGGCCGACTGATGGTGCTGGCGGATCGGTTGGCCTCTCTCCCCCGGGGCGGCGGCACGGATTTCCGCCAGAGCTTTCAACGGCTGGCGTCGCTGCGCCTGCGCCCGGGTCTGCTCGTGATCCTTTCCGACTTTTTCGACCCCGCCGGCCTGGAGGCCGTCCTCGCATCCCTGACGCCTCTTCGCCATCGCCTGCTCCTCGTTCAGTTGCTTCGCTCCGAGGACCGGGAACCGACCCTTCAAGGCGATCTCCACCTGCTCGACTGCGAAACCGGGGA